>JAGHBS010000193.1 GCA_021160865.1 Planctomycetota bacterium
ATGCTTTGGCATATCGGATGCAGCTATACATATCGCTGCCGTACTCGTGGCAGAATACGATGGTTTTATCGCGACGGGTATCTTGAGGTGCTCGAACCCACATTCCCCGTAGACTAATTCCATCGAAACTACGAAATCGCACTTCCTCGCCGTGGAGCGTTCTAAACTCCCTCAGCCCGACCGGCAAAGGAAGTGGCCAATCGGTAAAGATATTCACACAAATCCGCACGTATTTGATTAATAGCAGCAACAAAAAGAGAAGCAGACTTGAGCAGGTTACGATGATAATCGTAGCCGCCCAGTGATTTGCCACAAATTGCCATATTCCTGCTAACATCCATATAAATGCTAACATTGATGGGGGAAATGTCAAATCCTTATGCTTGATGGAGCGAGACTATCCCGCGGGGATTAGATTTTTCCAATTATGATGGTATTATTCTGTCCACCGAAGCCGAAGGAGTTGCTCATGGTGACGCGGACTGTTGCCTTTCGTGGCTCATTGGGTATGTAATCCAGATCGCACTGTGGATCGGGGATTTTCAGATTCATCGTAGCAGGTAAAATTTGATCACGAATAGCAAGGACACACGAGATTGCCTCGACTACCCCTGCTGCTGCTATGAGGTGTCCGAGCGAACTTTTTATCGAAGAGATGGGCACTTTATAGGCAAATTCACCGAAGACAGCTTTTATCGCCTTGGTCTCGACCGTATCGTTTTGTGGTGTACTTGTGCCGTGGGCAGAGATGTAATCAATTTGTTCGGGTTTCAAGTTAGCATCTTCTAAGGCGGCTTTCATACCGGCAGCAGCACCTTCGCCGTTCGGGTCTTGATCAGTTATTCGGAAGGCATCGGCACTGGAGCCGTATCCGAGGATTTCTGCCAGAATATTCGCTCCACGGTTCTTGGCGTGTTCATAATCTTCCAGGATAAGGATACCCGCCCCTTCCCCGAGGACGAATCCATCGCGCGTCAGGTCGAAGGGTCTTGAAGCGGTGGTTATTTCATCGTTTTTGGTTGAAAGGGCGTTTAGTCGGTTGAATCCCGTTACCCCATATGGATGGATCATGCTATGGGCGCCGCCGGTCATCATCACATCGGCATCGCCTCGTCTTATTATCATGGTAGCTTCACCGATTGCCTGAGTACTGGCAGCACAGGCGGTAAGGATATTGATAGCAGGTCCTTCTATGCCAAACTGATTAGCCAGGTGTGATAATACCATGTTGGCTTCTTGCTCTTGCTCACGATGGATTTCAAACCGCTCATAAGCGAGTTTTGCCCATTTGCAAGTGTCAAGTTTGCCATTATTCCATGCATCTATCAAAAGCGAAGTGAAGTTGTCAAAATCCAGACTGCCTTCGCCTGCACCAAGATATATACCCGTTCGGTCGGGGTTATATTGGTCAGATTTATCAAGCCCACTTTGCGTCCAGGCTTCTAAAGCAGCTGCGAGGGCAAACTTGGCCTGTCTGCCTGCAAGGTCGTGTACTCCACTTTTAGCGAGTGGTTCGGGCAATTGGAAATTTTTTACCTGTGCAGAGAAGGTCGAAGGGAAAGTTTCGGCATCGAACAGTTCGGTCTTGCTAATGCCACTTTTCCCTGCCAACAAAGCCGACCAGGTAGATTCGACGTCGTGTCCAAGTGGGGTCACGCACCCCATTCCGGTTATTACAACTCGTCTTCTTGTCATTTTATCGGATATCCTGAATCCCGTTTGGTTAAATCATTCATACTTTTTTAGCACCACTGCTGCATATTGCCCGCCGATGGATGAAGCGGTGGATAAAACGTAGTTTATTTCTTTCTGGATGGGTTCACGATTTATGTTCAAATTGCATGCTTCATCAGGCGTTTCATAATTAACAGCAGGTGGAATAGTCTGCTTATACAATGCTGTAGCAGCCACTGCTAATGCAACAGCACCGGCACCGGCAAAGAGGTTTCCATAACTTCCTGTCAAAGGACAGACGGGGACATTTTGAGCGTGTTGCCCGAGGGCTTGATGTATTGCCTTGGCTTCAGCAACGTCTTCTGCCGGTACGCCGCTTCCATGGGGGATAACGAGGTCAACCTGTTCGGGCGCAATTTGTGCATCTGCCAGGGCTGAATTAATCGCCCGTGTTAGTGCCGAACTGCTAGGCGGGTTAAGGAAATTAACCCCGTTAGGATCACACCTTGTCCCAAAGCCGACTACTTCAGCATAGATGCGGGCTGATCGGTTCACCGCACGATCATGATCTTCTAAAAGTAGCAATCCGCCTCCTTCACCAATTACTGTGCCAGAGTGATTGGCATCGAATGGTCGGCAAGCCTCGGTGGGATTATCATTATGCGTGGTGGTTAATCTACCCAAGAGGTCCTGTCTGAGAAGGTGAAGCGGATGAACCTTGCTTTCTGCACCACCAGCGATATTGACATCGACCCAGCCACGTGCAATCACACGGCTGGCTTCTCCTACGGCTAAATGCCCCGATGCCTCGCCACAGGTAATCGTATTGGAAGGTCCTTTGGCGCCGTGAATAATCGTAACGTGACAAGCAAGCATGTTCGGTAGGTATTTTAGAAGCCATAATGGGGTGAGATTTTCCATTCCCTCCCGTCCCCATTTCTTGAAGTCGAACTTTCCATCAGTTACGGAGGTGTTTACTGCGATACCCAGCTCGTCGAGGTCGGTACACATAAGACCTGCACCGATGTTCGAACCGAATCTTGATGAATCAATGTTCACATTCTGCTCGTCAATTCCTCGTGTGATTATCCCGGCATCCCTGATGGCAAGGTCGGCTGCTGCTACAGCAATTTCAATATCGCGAGCCATTACCTTCACGGCTTTGCGATAACTTTTAGGGGTGTATTTCCTTGCAGAGAATCCCTCCAATTGACCAGCAATCTGACAAGCAAAGCCGGAGGGGTCAAACATGTCAATACGCTTTATGCTGCAATGTTTTCTGCAAAGGTTTTCGAATAGTTCCTCGATGCCGATACCCGAAGCCGTTACAACCCCTATTCCTGTGATAACTACCCGGCGTTCATTCATTGCTTCCAAGCCTCCTTGCTCTGATCGGCACCGCTGGGTGTCTCGATAAAACCAGCCAACAGTCTTAGAAACTGACCTGTGAAGACGAAATTCTCTTCAGGGAATTTTACACCGGCGAGGTTCTTATCAATGTGAGAAAACATCAAATCAATAGTGCCGATGAGTTTATCATTCTTGAAGACACTTCCATGCGTGCTGGCGGCCTGGTCGGTTATTGTTACTATTTCTGCCTGGTACTTTATCTGATCCCCCGGTACTACCGGTTCGGATACCTGCGCTTTGGAAATCTTGGCAAGGATAACCTTTTCTTTAAAATCCCTTGCCTGACCGACAAGTATCCCAGCTGTTTGAGCCATCCCCTCAATCATCAGGCTCACGGGCATCACTGGATAATCCTCCCAGTGATCGTGGAGATGCTCTTCTGCCAGCGAGACATTCTTTATCGCAACAGCGGATTTACCAGGGGTAAACTCCACAAACTTATCTATCCATATCCACCGCACCTTTTTCAAACTCCGTCGTTAGTATCGTATTGTCAAAGTAAGTAAAAGGATTATCGAATGTTTATATAGCGCACGGGCAAGTAATTCTTGCTTGATAACGCTCACATCATCACTGTACCCATGCGTTTGAGAATTACTCGCTTGGGCTGCCTTGCTGATTTAGTTTGTTTCGAACGTAATTGACAATGGTTTGTACCTTGAACAGCTCCGGCAAGTTATTGACGTCCGGGTTTTGCTCGAATTGGCTGAAGTCAACGTGCGGCATCGACTCTTTTAATTTGGCAAGGCCTGCCTCGGTGAGTTTGCCGTCGGCTACATATTCCGGATTGTTCAAGACATTATCAGGGAACAACTCTCCCGGTGGGATTTTGATGTCAAATGCCTTTTCCAGGCGGAAGACGATGTCCAGAAAGTCGATTGATTCTGCCCCGAGATCGCCTGTAAGTGTGGCTTCGGGAGTCACCTCTTCCTCGTCAACGCCGAGTGCCTCTACGAGAGTTTCCTTGACCTTTTCAAAGATTTTGTCCTCTGTCATTGGCATATTCATATTCTCCTGTCCCTATTCCATGAATTACTATTTTGTTGCTCTCTCCGTATATACGCTAACTAACGGTTTTCGCACCAATCGAGTTTCTTATCCTGACCCATCTCTCTAAACAAGGCCGATTGGCGGTGTATATAAGAAAAAGATGCAATAAAGTCAATGAAGTATTATTACTTTTGAAACTGTCATTTTCCATCTTTTTGCAGCACGGTTATCCCGATTGTGATGAAGCTTCCTTAGCAGCCTCAAGGGCATCGGGCCCACCGATAAGTTTAAACCGTTCTTTCAGCTGAGCGATTATTCGTTCATCGGCTGCAGCAGCCGCTGGTGCAATATCAGCAACGTTGAAACTCCGCAAGGTGAATCTACCTTGCACAGCCTGTTGATTTTCATCGACTACACCGCTGCCTTTGAAGGTAGCTAAATCATCATCGATATTTATCACTTCAGCCCGTACTGTTAGTGTTCGTCCGGGTGTTACGAAGTTGCCGTATCGTACGTTTCTTGCCTCAGTGAGTACTACCATGCTTTTGGAGAAATTTTGCTCAATCCGTACTAACCAGGCAGCTGCCTGGACAAGCGCTTCAAGCATCAGCACTCCGGGCATCACTGGAAAGATAGGAAAGTGATCTGCAAGGTACTCTTCTGCCAGAGACAGCGTTTTCCTGGCGACGATTTCCTTGCCCGGATTAATCCGCTCTATTCTATCAATAAGATAAAATTTCATAGGATTACCCTTC
>JAGHBS010000243.1 GCA_021160865.1 Planctomycetota bacterium
GAACTTCATAATCCCCAAATTGACCGTCGGGTGAAACCGCAGGCCTCCCTTGTAAGGCCCAATGGCACCATTGAACTGCACCCTGAAACCACGGTTGACATGCACCTGTCCCTGATCATCCACCCACGGCACACGGAACATTATCTGCCTTTCGGGCTCCACAATGCGATCAATGATATTAGCCCTGGCGAACTCCGGATGCTTCTCAATTACCGGAATAATGGACTCAGCCACTTCCCTGACCGCCTGGTGAAACTCGTTCTCACCAGGATTACGAGCAATGACCTTCCCCATCACGGAATCAACGAAATCGCTTGACATCTTTTATCCCTTTCATCAATCTCCACTGAAATTTCTAAAAGGAACAATTACTCATTGTCCATGCTTGTACCTGTGAAAAAAGGAACCTGTATTCTAATAACACCGTAGTAATATAGCAAGAAACGTTGTGAAAATTTTCTCAAAATCCTTGCACAACTAAGAACGCTTCTCCACAAAGCGGTTTTTCAATCCATCAAGCCGCCACGAAACAGACCTGTGCAAACTTGACATTTATATGAGACCCTATTCTAATCTGCCGAAAAGCGATTTTTATCTTATGCCCTGCATAATTCCTGAGACGCAAAATTTGCTGGAATAATGGGGTCTTGATTTATGATGTCGACTGAAAAAGCAAGAGAAGTTCTCGCCACGTTCGGACAAGAGCATCTATTACAATTCTTCGACGAATTAGACGCTGCGGGAAAGAAACGACTCTTAGAGCAAATTTCCTCCATTGATTATGAGCAGATTGACGGTCTTATAAATTCGCTTGTATTATCCGATTCTCATCTTGACATTCCTGCTAATCCTGCCCCTGCCCCGGTCCTACCTGCCAGACCGACTGACCAAGCGATAGCCGAGAAATACCAACAAGCCCGCCTTCGTGGTCGGGAGGTGCTCTCTGCCGGCAAGGTTGCTGCCGTGGTAGTCGCAGGTGGTGCAGGTACACGCTTAGGAATCTCGGGTCCGAAAGGATGCGTGCAAGTCACCCCCATCAAGAAAAAAAGCCTCTTCCAGGTCTTTGCTGAGCAAATCCTCGCTGCTTCGAGAAAATATCAAGCCACTATCCCCTGGTATATCATGACGAGCCCGCAGAACGATGCCGAGACACGCTTATTCTTCCGCAAGCATAATTTCTTCGGGCTGAACGAAAAAGACATCTTCTTTTTCGCGCAGGGACAAATGCCCGTGGTGGACAAAAATACTGGCAAGATACTCCTTGCCGATAAAGATTCCATTGCTTTTAGCCCCAACGGGCACGGCGGCTGCATTTCTGCTATGAGGGACAACGGGGTGCTTAACGATATGGCCAAGCGGGGCATTGAGTACATCTCATATTTCCAGGTGGACAATCCCATTATCAAGTGCATTGATCCGCTGTTCATCGGGTTAGCCGTGCAGGAAGATGCCGACATCGCCACTAAGGTAATTCCCAAGCGCTACCCAGCGGAAAAGTTGGGAAACATCTGCCTTGTTGATGGAAAGGTAATGATTATCGAATATTCCGACTTGCCCGAAGACCTTGCAAGGAAAGTCAAGGATGATGGCAAGTTGCTATTCGCCTTCGGCAGCATTGCAACGCACATCTTCAGGCGAAACTTCCTCGAAAGGATTACTGATGGCGGAAAATGCCAGTTGCCCTTCCACCGTGCTTTGAAAAAAGTACCTTACATCAATGAGAAGGGTGAGAAAGTCATCCCCACCGAACCCAATGCGGTAAAGTTTGAGATGTTCATCTTCGACGCAATGCCGCTTGCTGATAAGGTGGTGGTATTCGAGACTGAAAGGAGCGAAGAATTTTCACCTCTCAAAGAGGCATCGGGTGAAAATAGCATGGATACCTGCATACGTGATCAGATTCGCCGCTCAGCAAGGTGGCTGGAGCAAGTCGGCATCGCCGTGCCACGAGACGCTCGGGGCGAACCCGCTGCCATCATCGAGATAAGCCCGCTACTGGCTAACGAACCGGAAGACCTTGCCGGCAAAGTGCCTACCGATTTGAAAATCAAACCAGGCGACGAAGTGTACCTTGAATAAGATACTTCCAAATCTATTTACGAGAAGTTTATCTGTTTCCACTTTGGAAGGTCGGTTATACGAAAAGTACATAATCTATCTCGATAATAGTTGACAAAAATGGTGCTATGCGGTTAACCTTTATTTATAAGGATCAGCTTGCCCGGGTGGCGGAATTGGCAGACGCGCCAGCTTGAGGGGCTGGTCTCCGAATAGGAGGTGCAGGTTCAAATCCTGTCCCGGGCATGAACAAATCCGCAAAGCAGGTGCAATTGCTCACCCAATCTTATAAAATCCTCACAGTGGACTAATAAAGATCCATCTTGTATGCTTATCGAGCGAAATGTGTATTTTGACCCCTTACAGGCGCGGCTTTTTACAGGGCAATTTTAGTGAAAGGAAAAGTCTCAAAATCTGTCAAGTCGTGGGAGCGTCGGCTTTCCGGGCAAATTGACGAAGAAACGATGCTGCTTCTGGCGTCACTTGACGTCGATGCTGAACTGTATAAGTACGATATCATCGGCTCACTTGCCCATGCCATCATGCTTCGAGAGATTGGTATTCTAACCGGAAGCGAATTATCTGCCATCAGGAAGGGGCTAAAGAAAATTCTGACCGATATCGAATCGGGCAAGATAAAACTTGACCTTGCA
>JAGHBS010000095.1 GCA_021160865.1 Planctomycetota bacterium
CATCAACACTATGAGGATAATCCTGCCCTAATAAAATAATCTTACAAATGCGGTCAAGGGCGGCTTCAGCATGCTTGGCAGTCAACTTCGCAAGGTCAGGATTATACGCCCGCACCACGAAATGCTCACTCGATTCAATATATTGCCTACCGGTAAAGAGCGAAAGTTTCTTGAGTCGCTCCGGAGGTATCTTATCAGAAATGGAAACTCCTCCCCGCCCAGACTTCCTGGTTAACTGATGGCACTTTCTAATCTGCTCCACTACATACTTTCGCTCAAACGGATTACGACAGGATGCAAGAAACCGACGATAAGATTCACTTGCCTGTTCATACCGTTGGCTTCGATGTTGAACACACGCCACAATTAACCATGCTCTCCATGAATCTGTCCCTCCAATCCTTATAACGTTCTTAGCGATTTGCTCTGCTGTCTGATTATCACCGCGTCTTAGTGCATCTAACGATTGTTGAATACCGACCGTAATCCATCGATCCACAGAATTGTCATACACCGTCGTAGCGATGACTGCCGTTATTCCCCCTACCACGGTTAGGATAATCGCTAATAAAAATGTCCGTCTATCTGCCATTAACTTCCTGCCTTAGAACCTCTTGGAGCGCTCTGATACGTTGAAGGCGATACTTTGCGTCGGTAATATCCAAAATCAGCTCCCGCTCATAAGGAGCAGCAATTTTGAGAATCAGATCAAGGTCTTCATGTATTCGTTTTAACAATACCTGCATTCGATAGATAAGGTTAGCATAAGCTGAGGGAGTAAGATCGCGTTTTCCTAATTTAGCCTTAAGGGCATCGAACTTTGCTGCCTGGGTATTAATATCATTAGTAATCATCGCAATTCGCCGACGAACGATTTCAACGCGCCAGCTACGTGCAATGTTTGGCACAATGGCATCAGCCTTTTCAAAGAGTTTCTCAGCAGCAGCATACTTTGCCCTGGCACTATCGGAATTGACCGATTCAAGTTTCTTTGCTTGTTTCATCAGATCTCTGCCCTGTTTTATGATTTGTTTAGCACGATCGCGCAGGGCAGCCTGGAGCACTTCAGCTCTGCGAAGCGAAGCCGGACCAGGACTAACGGCTGGGGCAGCTGAACCAAAGAGCATTGCCGTCGGTGGATAAGGCTCACTTATCACGTACATACCACGAGGATGCTCAGTAAGTATCTCCGATATCACCTTATAGCGTATTGATTCAGGAGGAGAGGTTTTTTCAGCCAATTCCTTAAAACACTTTGCAGCACGAACAAAATGGCCAGCACGTAAATATGCATAAGCCTCTATCTGCTTTACCTTGACAACTTCTAACTCCGTAGAAGTAATCTCTTTCAAAGCAGGAAGTAATTTCTCCAAAAGAACCTTATACTGACCTGCTTCGAGCTTTGCTTGAGCCAATTGTAGGGCATCGGCAAATCTCACCCACTTGTTATCAACTCTGACAAACCCCAGCAACTTCCTGGCCAGTTCATTATCAGGTTGAAGTTCCAGGACCTCCTCCAAGACCTCTTTACATTGTTTATGAAGTCCCTTCTCTCTGGCCCAAATTGCTAAATCAATCAGCGCGGTCGCATCTGTACGATTAATCCGGGAAAGTCGTTGTTTAAATTGCTCAACAAAAGTGGGTTGACGATCAATCTTTTTGACTTCTGAAAGAGGAACCCTGATCGTGCCCAATTGCATTTCAATAAGAACTTCTCCAGCAGATACTTTGACTTCCCCCTCAAAGATGCGTCCGTCCTTTAAGATGACCCTATCAGCATAGGTCACCGTTGCAAATGCTGCCAGGCAGAGAGTAATTATTACTACTTTACGCCTCATCTGCAATCACCTATCAGCCCGACCATAAGATTAGTTTACCACGATTTTGCCGTATTGGAACAAATTTCTTTCCGGATTTTACATTCGATGTCTTTTTCTCTTGATATGGCACTCACAATCACAGATGCTCATCGATGCTCATCATATCATCAGCTATCATCTGTTATTTCCCCCATTTTGGGAATCCATCGTTGAACACTAACTTATAGGCAGGTAAAATTTGATGCCTCCGTTGGTAAACAATGGCAAGCAATCGATACAACACGCTCAGCCCCTCAATTATACGCCAATTAGAACAAATCGTCGGAGAAGGTTTTGTTATCTATGATCCTGACAAACTCCAGCAGTACTCTCACGATGAAATCCCCGATCCTCATTACGCCCACATGCCCGAAGCGGTGGTACGGCCAAGGACTGCCCGAGAAATATCCGAGATAATGAAACTTGCCAATCGAGAACGGATTCCCATCACCCCCCGTGGTGCAGGTTCCGGGCTATCCGGCGGGGCTGTACCAATATACGGTGGAATTGTGCTCCTTTGCGATCGAATGAATAAAATCATCGAAATCGACCGTGAGAATATGATGATTACCGTCGAGCCCGGCGTTATTACCAATGAAATCAATGAAAAACTATCTGGCACGGGTTTATTCTACGCTGGCTATCCTATGAGCGTAGAAACATGTTTCATTGGGGGCAACGTAGCTGAAAACGCCGGCGGTGGAAAAGCAGTAAAGTACGGCGTGACCGGCAGGTACGTCACCGGGCTGGAGCTTGTGACGCCTACTGGAAAGATTATCACGCTGGGGGGTAAAGTACTCAAAGATGTCTGCGGATACAATCTCATCTCACTGCTGGTCGGCTCGGAAGGCACGCTCGGGATATTTACGAAAATCACACTGAAACTATTACCTGCTCCGAAGGCATCAGCCGATTTGCTCTGCTTATTCAAAACGACTCGCCAGGCAATCTCCATCGTACCGAAGATAATGACATCGACGGGCATAACACCCACTGCCATCGAGTTCATGGACAGACAGGCGGTAGAGGCATCGTGCAATTATCTCAATGAGACCATCCCCCATGCTGACGCTCAAGCTATGCTATTGATTACAATCGACGGTGCCGATGAACAAGCGGTTCAGCGCGATTACGAAATCGTCGGCAAGGCATGCATGGAAGCCGGTGCTATCGAGGTATTCGTGGCAGACAATCCCACTACCAGCCAGCGAGTCTGGCGAATTAGACAGAATATCGGTGAAGCCTACAATCTCATCTCACACGATCAAAGCAATGAAGACATCGTCGTACCTATCTCGGCTATTCCCGAATTCATCGCTGCCATGGAATCAATTGCCCAAAAGTATGATGTCCTAATCCCTACCTACGGCCACGCTGGCGACGGAAACATCCACGCACGAATCGTCAAAAAACCTGATTGCCCACAAGAGAAATGGCGAGAAACCCTACCGAAATTGCTGGAAGAACTCTATCGGCTCGTTGCCTGGCTCGGCGGGAAAATATCAGGCGAACACGGCATCGGGCATAAACGCAAGAAATACCTTCCAATGGTACTTGATCAAAATGCCATCGAACTAATGCGGGCGATTAAACGAGCATGGGACCCAAATAACATACTCAACCCCGGAAAGATTTTTGACCTTTGAAAGCAACCACCGCTCGGACAAAAACCCATTCAATTAACATCAACAAGACTGATAGACCAATCAATCCCTGCCAGATGTCAGTAAGTCCTTCCCGATATGATCTCTCCAGCACCTCACTAAGTTTGCTTATTGGAACAATCTCTCCGCCGGTCAAATTAGCCAAACGCTTTAGCGAACCTTCATTGGCTCCGATCCGCCGATATTCTTGTTGATACTGCACCGTTGATGTGCCCCTCCAAAGGATTTTTCCCGTCCGATTATCACGAACTGCGACAATAGCTGGCAGATCCGCAGGAAAATCAACTGTTGCCTGGTACATTCCCGAACCAATCTGTTGCAGGTGAATCTGCTTGTGTTTATCACCAGCAAGATGCGAAATGAGACAATTTAGATTTAATCCGTTCAGAAACGCCCCTTCCTCGCTTGTAGCAACAACGGTGATTTTCACACTATCACCTTTTCTGGAAATATCGACGTCAAATCTCGGATCGTTCGGGCTTCTAAGAGTCCATCGAATAGCGGCAGCGAGCATATCTGCAACTGTCGATGACCGTATCCATTTATCATTATCTCCATGTGTAAATGGTAGTGCGATACAAACGCTTTTCCCAAGCCCCACTTTCATCGAAGCAATAATTGGTTCGCCTGACGAAGTCCTCGCGAGAATCTCTGCTTGCTTCCTCGATGCTGACTGAATATAGGCATCAATACTCGGCAATGTGGAAATATCGGCTCCAAAAAGTGTACCAACTATATTCACACCCAACCGCTTGCGTCGAATAACCTTACCCCTTGCTCGGTTGACCAACTTACCAAACACCTCAGCCAGTCCCTCAAGCCGATCCTGTTCAATGTACGATGCGCCTGCTAACTTTGCTAATTCCTTTAGCGGCGGGCTATTCAAATCACTGCTGGACTGAGTTGACGATGAAACTTTGCTTCTTATTGCAATAACAGCCAATTTCGCCTTTGCCTTTTTGAAAAGATTTGCCCATTGGCGGGAATTGAACTTCTCCGTCTTTAAATCGCTGACCACCAGTACCATTAATTCTCTCCCTGGGGGAATTGTTCGGGTTAGCGCCTCCTTCAGGGCAGGGGTAACATTGGTAGAACCAGTTGGATTGACACGCTTCAATGCATCTGCAACTGCATGGAAATCAGCAGATCGGCTTCCACTATCGTAAATCACACCAGGATTATTGGCAAAAACGATGACGGCTAATGAATCCCGTGGCGTGAGATAGTCTTTCAATGCGAGTACCGCTTGAGCGGCAAGGTCAAACTTTATTCGAACCGCCTTACCTGCCCGATACGAAACCGGCTGGGACATTGAGCCGGATTTGTCCAACAGCACCACCAATCGCAATGGTGTGCGCTCGAATGGATTGGCAACCAGCGGCAGGGTTTCATTTAGCGGATCATGCAAATCGCCCGGCTTTTCGTGAGGTCCTATCCCTATCATCACCAACCCCCCGCCAGTGCGAACGTAATTTGAAATCTCCTTGCGAGCATGTTTAGAAAGCCCAACTCCAGTAGAATCCACAATAACCAATCCTGAAAAATCCATAAGCCTCCCTTCCAATAAGGGAACATCTGTGAAAGAAAAGTATGTTATGGGCAACCCTACTTTTGAAAGGAGCGGCTTGAACGATTCATCCACCCCGATGGCGGCTATCTGCCGACGCTCCGGTAAGACAATGACATCGGCTGAGTTATTCTCCGTGATAATCTCGTTATCTTGCAAGCTGACGCAATATTCGCAGGCTGATTCAACGAAGGTGGAATCCTCAACGGAAATCGGCACTGCCAGGTCGGGCAATAGGGATACCTTCTGATTGAACAGTATCTTGCCATCCCGCTTTCTGATAATCCTGACGGTTCGTTTTACTGCAGAATTAGCCATGAGAGTAGCCGATAGAATGATCTTCCCTTTGGTAGTCCGTCGAGCATTGACTAATAAGACTTTGGCATCGGGCGGTGGTGAATTCAAAGGTGAAATAAAGACCTTCGCACCAGCCTTGCCAATCGCTGCTGCTAATCCTTCCCAGCCTGTATCTGTGAATTGACCATCGGTAATAATGATTGCCCCGGCAGAATCCTGCCCGGCGGGCGAATTTATCATCTCAAGAACCGGTTTGATAAGTGTAGCCGACCTGCTGGGAGGAAATTTTCGCCCAAGACCGTCAGCAAAATAATATCGTCTAACCCCAATCTCTCTGGGAAGTTTTATCTGATTTATGAGCCAATCCTGGCCCCGGACGGAATCGGAACCATCGATGAAGAGTAAGTAATCCCTACTGGCAGATTTTCCCAGCGACAGCATTGGCTTCGAGATAGCCAATATCAACATCAGTATCGCCAAACATTGTAGCACCGTAGCAGGAACTGATAGCACCATACCCCTTCTTCGGACAAGATAGGTGAAAATTATCGGAAGCAAAACCGCTGGTAAGGCAGTTAGCCATAATGGCTCAGCAAGGATTATCCCTGCCTCGACAGCGAACGAGTGAATTGTATCTGTAAAGAATGGCATTGCTTGCATTCGACAAATCAATGCATGTTTTTATTCCGACCCACCCACAGGTGCAGCGAAGATTTCCGGTGCCAGTATGACCACCGTTTCAAACTCTATTGCCTTTTCATTATGAACGAGAAATCGATGCCCAATGCTGCTTGGCCGTTCAATATCCTCACCCGGCCCGATGAGAATAAACCCACCCTTTGGCACGCTAATATGGAAACCCAAACCGCCAAGACGATAATAAATTGGTTCGGAAACAATCCCATATTTACCCCCACGGTTGACATATCCCATGCGTCGCTGCGACGAACGAATGACAAACGTCCCTGAAACGTGAATCATCTCCGGATTGTCATAATCTATCGAAGCTGCCGTCATCAAAACATTATCTCCGGGCGGATAATCCCTGCCGAACAACGTGATATCCTGCCTGTAAGTAAAGATGGTCTGCGATTTCTGCTTCGGCTTGAAGACTATGGGCATAGTTCTACCGGCTGGTCCGAGCGCGACCGATCGCTTCAGCGGCTGGGCAGTGTGGCGACGAAGCACCTGATAGACCTCGTTCCAATCCCCCTTCCTGCCCACGCCGATACGAATACCATTCATCGCCAGTGCAGAAGATTTTTGCACGCCTACAGACTCTTCATCAAGATAACTCCATAATTCCTCTGACCTGCTTACCGCACCAATTGGCAGCCGAATTGTTAAAACGTTTATTCTAACCAATAAGACAAAATTACGATGATTCTGCCGAACCATCCGACGCTGCAAAGGCTTGAACGGCACAGAACCAACCACAGGCGGATCAGCACTACCGTGCAGCGGTTCAGCCGGTTTCTTACACGATAATCCTGCAAATAAAAATGGCAGTGAAATTGATATTATTGATATTATCGAAACCCATCTTCCCATGATTCATCCGTTTCAAAACCGCTCTGCACGATAGTATCGCCCCGCTCGGCCTTTCTGTCAAAACCCTATGAAAAAACAATCCAATTCCTAAAAATATTCTTGACAAAAACCCATTGGTGAATATAACTTTCTAAGGCGATAAGGAGCGGAATTACATCGCAGAACCTATACCTACCTGCATTGGAAAAGTGCTTGGATGGTCCGAGCAGCAGGTAGATGAGTAAAATCACCGTAGAGAAAGCGAGGGCAAAAATGAAAGCATCATTGCGTTGGCCTATCGGGATTAGTGTTACTATTGCGATCATTAATATCAGCTTGCCTGCAAAAGCGATAGTATCAAATGGGGATTTCGAAGCGACTCCAAACCCCTTCGAGGACTGGTACACTTACACCAGCGGGTCCCCAAGTTATATCGGCACGGTTGACCATTATGGCAGCTACTATTCTACAATTGCCCATCTCCACGCCGAGGCGAACTATACGTGGGATGGGTACGAGTGGCTCGGTAATGCCGGGTATGTGCAACTTGACCGTTTCCCTGACTATGTCGTGACAACTGGCGAGAATGAAACCATACTACAATTCGAGGCAGCCAGAATCCTCGACGGCGAAGACCTCAAAGACCCAGAAGTTACCGTAATCGTCACCGATAGCCCGAGCTTCGGCTGGATAGGATGGGCCAGTTCGGTAAGCATCACCTCACCTGAGTGGAGAACATACCAGATTCCCCTCTGGATTAATCCAAGCAATCCATTACCTGCCGGCTCTGAACTGGAAATTTTCATTGAAGCAATAACCTATCCGCCGTTTCGCCCTGGCAGCAACGGTGATCAGGTCACTCAGACAGTCGACCTTTACGTGGACAACTTCGTATTAGTCCCGCTGCCCGGGACGCTATTATTGCTACTACCGGGCGGGGCAATTTTGCTTCGCCGCCGCAGACGATAAAGGGCAGGAAAGCCAACGAAACATAATCGCGACTCATATGAGCCTCTCAATCGATAGATTGGCAGGCTCATATTTTTACCTCATTGCTACCACTGCCTACCGGTGATAATCCTGCCAATGCCTGTGATCTGCCCCGGGCAAATCGCAACTGAACGACTGCGGATACGAGGATTACCAGAGTCGGATATGCTACAAAACGGGCATAGTAGAAAATCTGCGTCAGTATCGGTACATTCTTGGCACCCCATGCGACCTTGGCGGTATTTTCGATAAGGTCTTGAAGATTACATAATGCTCCACAAGCGAAGGTACTTCGGAAAGTTCCAACCTGCTGCCAGGGAATAAGCATCGCCCAGAGCAATAAAGACCAGAAAAATGCACTGGTAAATTTGCCTGCCCCACCGGTCTTACCGACTAATGATACTTCCACCGCCAGCAGCATCGTGAGGATTAATAGCAAGCCTGACACCATTGCGACGAACTTTCCCGTGGGCAATACCCACGCAAGCGTCTCGTACCACACCTCCGCTGAAGTGTTATTGAGAGACTCATCTTTTCCCTTCTCAGATTGATTAGCCGGTTTATCTGCCTTCTCTGATTGCAATCGCTGCACCATTGCAGCCTTATCTATCACACCGGCAAAGCGCACCACAGCAAAACTGCCAAGCTGAATAACTACAGCAAGAAAAACCAACCACCAGAACCAATTCTTGGCAGCACGAATGGTTTTAAGGGCATCGAGATATTGCTGAGATTCCGCAGCTGTGTAATCTGCACTCATGGAATAACTCCTTGAAAATACAAACGTATCACCTTGCAAGATATTATCGGCACAAGAGTAAATTATCCATAAGACATATCTACCTGTTTAAATAAGTATTTCCAACAAACCACAACCACAAGGAAAAACAAGGCAAGAAAGATACCCTGCAATAAAAACCTTGCTTCGAAAAATTATTTCACCACCAGATTTACCATCCTGCGCGGGACGTAGATTTTCTTTGCAATACTTTTGCCCTCAATAGCAGCAGCAACCCTCGGCTCGGAAATGGCAGCGGTGATTATCGCATCTTCATCGGCATCGGCAGGAACGGTAATCCTTCCACGCAATTTGCCATTGACCTGCACAGGAATTTCGATCGTCTCCTCGACAAGCAACTTCTCATCATATTCTGGCCAGGGCTCGTAGGCAAGGCTCTTATCGTGTCCCAACCTCTGCCAGAGTTCCTCTGCAAGGTGCGGTGCGAATGGCGATAAAATCAGCACGAACCGCTCTGCCTGATCGTGCGAGATGCGCCCTGCCTTGAAAACTGTATTGAGGAACTCCATCATGGCAGCGATGGCAGTATTGAACTTCATCGCCTCAATATCTTCGCCGACCTTCTTTATCAATCTATGCAATGCCCGCTCGACATCCTGCGACGGCTCGGCATCGCTCAAAATCGGCTGATTATCTTCATCCCCACAAATCATCCGCCAGACCCGACGACAGAACCGATGCACCCCGGGCACATCACGAGTATTCCACGGCTTGGATGCCTCCAAAGGCCCCATGAACATCTCGTACAAACGAAATGTATCGGCACCATACTGGGCGATGACCTCGTCGGGGTTTACAACATTCTTTAGCGACTTGGACATCTTCTCGACCGATTCCGTAAGCACCTCGCCGGTCTTTTTATGCCTTGGCGCATCGGCAGTGAAATCTATCTCATCATATCCGACGTAAACGCCCCGCTTATCACGGTAGGCATATGAGCGAATCATTCCCTGATTGAAAAGTTTCCGGAACGGCTCGGGGCTCGAGACATAGCCAAG
>JAGHBS010000206.1 GCA_021160865.1 Planctomycetota bacterium
CAATTATCCTGGCGGTCATGATTGTTCCAACAATCATCAGTATTTCTGAAGATGCCCTGACGGCAGCGGGAAATAACCTCCGTGCTGGTTCTTATGCTCTTGGTGCAACTCGTGCCGAAACCTTACTCAAGGTCGTAATGCCAGCTGCATGGAGCGGAATCTTTGCGGCAATCATACTGGGAACGATGCGAGCGGTCGGCGAGACGATGGTGGTCTGGATGGCATCAGGGAATGCTGCACAGATACCGACGCCATGGTGGGATATAACCCAATCGGTGCGAACTGTAACTGCCACTATCGCCGCCGAAATGGGTGAATCGGTCAGAGGGTCGAATCATTACCATTGTCTCTTCGCCCTTGGGCTGGTGCTTTTGGTATTCACGTTCGTGTTGAATCTTCTCGGCGAGTACTTTCTGGCAAAAGTGAGACACATGCAGGGAACTGCCTCGTGAGAAATTACCTTCGTCAATTTGGTGATAAGTCATTCACAGCCATTTCAGGCTTATCCGTGTTGCTGTTGACCGCAGCGCTATTGCTGGTACTTGGTCCGTTGCTGTGGCGAGGGGTGGGGGCGATGGTCTTTCAAAGCACCATTGAGTTTCGCAGGATGCAATATGAACGATATGGACGTGGAAATTTCGAATCTCTCAAGGCTGATTTGGCGAAGGTTGATAAAATCCGCCAGAAAGTCTTTACCCTTATAGACGATTTTTCAGCAGGGATTGATGTCGAATCATTCCGTAAAAGGACTAAGCGCGTTTATAGACAATTCAAGGTCCAGCTTCGTAATCGTGTCAAGAACGGCACGCTGACGGAAAAACAGGCAGCGTTGTTGGAGAAGGTGGGGAAGAAGATTCGTAATCGTCTGCTTCAGGCGTATGAAACGACAAACGCCGATGAGGCTATTCGGAATCTCGATTTTGTTCTCACACATGCACATGATAGATTACTTACTCAATTGTCCTCAGGTCAGTTTTTCGACCTTGCACGAGAATATAGACGTGTTGTTTCCGCCGTAGATCTCACCCGCAGAGAGGAATATCTTGAATCGTTGAAAGAGGTTAAGCGGATTGTCAAAGAATTGTTGGGTCCTCGTCGTGATGAGCCGATACCTGCTCTGGCGCAGTTTCAGTATGGTGCTACCCGCTGGGACAGGGCTCAGCAACTTTTGGATCGTCTATTGTGGAAAGAGCAGTGGGTTCAGCAACAGTCTGGTATGCCCTTGAGGAAAATTCGCATCAGGCGGGCTGAACAGTTCGCCGGTACGGAACTTGCTCGGCTTTTCCCCCTGATGGAGCAAAATCTTGAAAAGATGCTCCTCCCACGATGGACGTTTTACTGGCAATATTTCATCGACGACAGCACACCGGGACACTTTTTCGGCGGCGTTGGTCCCGAAGTCCTCGGCACGTTGCTGCTTACCTTGCTTTCGATGGTCGTGGCAGTTCCGCTGGGCATAACAGCAGCTGGGTATCTGGCTGAATGTACCAGCGATAATCAGTTTGTGCGAGTCATTCGCACGTGCATCAACACGCTGGCTGGCGTGCCCAGCATCGTATTCGGGCTGTTCGGGCTGGCGTTTTTCGTCTTGTACCTTTTGCCGAAACTGGGATTGCCGAGAGGTTCAAGTATACTTGCCGGGGCGCTGACGCTGGCGGTGCTGGTGCTTCCGGTTGTCATCCGCGCATCAGAAGAAGCAATCAAGGCAGTTCCGCAGTCCTATAAAGAAGCATCGCTGGCATTAGGAGCAGGGAAGTTTCGGACGTTCATAAGTATAACATTACCGGCGGCCGCTCCGGGCATATTGACCGGTATCATATTGAGCATAAGTCGAGCAGCTGGAGAAACTGCCCCGATATTATTCACCGCAGCAGTGGCAGTGGGACCGATACCTGAAACTATCACCCAGCCAACCAGAACTCTCTCTTACGGCAGTTACGATATTGCTGTCGGGGACCGTCTTGCTGCACAGGTTCCACATCAGCAGTACGGAATGGTAATGACGCTGATAATACTCGTGCTGGTGCTTAATCTGACAGCGATCATCATCCGAGGCAGACTTGAAGCAAAACTACGTGGACAGTAGCGCCGGCAGAGTTGTCATGGCGTAGCCTGGCGAAGTCGAGTTGCGGATTTAGAAGCGGATAAGAGAAGGAGAGGCACCGATGACGTTAGGACAGATACCTGTTATTGATGCAACGGAAACAAGGCAGTTGCACGAATTTCACAGTGTCCTGCCGAAGCATACTGAATCAGTGGAACCCCGTCCCACCAACCCGGTGATTATCTTTGAAGATTTCTGTCTTTACTATGGCTCGAAAGTGGGCGTGCGGAACATTACCATGAACATTTACCCTCGTGCGGTAACTGCCATTATCGGCCCAAGCGGGTGCGGAAAAAGCACATTCCTGCGAAGCATCAATCGTATGAATGACCTTATTCCTCATGTAAAGGTAACTGGAAGATTACTCGTCAACGGGCAGAACATATATGACAAGCGGATAAACCTGATCAATCTGCGTCAGCAGGTCGGTATGGTTTTCCAAACGCCCAATCCGTTTCCCAAAAGCATATATGACAATGTCGCCTTCGGACCACGTTTGCAGGGAATCCGAAAGAGAAGCAGGCTTGACGAAATTGTCGAACGCTGCCTGCGAGATGCTGCCTTATGGGATGAGGTGAAGGATGAGTTAAATAAATCGGCACTGGCGTTATCAGGTGGTCAGCAACAGCGATTATGCATTGCAAGGGCATTGGCAACGGGGCCAAAGATTTTGCTAATGGACGAACCGTGCTCGGCATTGGATCCGGTGGCAACCGGCCGTATTGAAGAATTAATCCACAAACTCAAGAGCGATTACACAATCGTGATTGTTACCCACAACATGCAGCAAGCCGCCAGGGTCAGCGATTGGACTGCCTTTTTCTGTATGGGTGAACTCATCGAATACGGTTTGACACGGGATATCTTCACGAACCCGAAGAAAAAACAAACCGAAGATTACATCACCGGCAGGTTCGGCTGATACGGAGTGAGCAAATGTCTGAACTTCAAGAAAGATTGGAAAAACTTCTGCGGCGTCTGGACTTGATGGGTATGCGTACCGAGCAGGCACTTGTCGATGCCATACGAGCAGCCCGAGAAGGTGATATCGATGCTGGCTTGGAAGTTAATCAACGGGATTCAGTAATCGATCGGGAAGAAGTCGAGATTGAACAAGAGTGCATTCGCCTGCTTGCTTTGTATCAGCCGGCCGCGATTGACCTGCGAACCATCTGTACTATCATCAAGGTCAATAGTGACTTAGAACGTATCGCCGACCTTGCCGCCAGCATCGGCAGGCGCACCAAACACGTTGTCGAAGATAGTGTTGACTTCAGCCGATATAATTCGTTCGATTCACTCGTCGATGCCACCACCGATACCCTTGGTCGGACCATAAGAATGCTTCGTGCCAGCGACACAACTGCTGCACAGGGTGTAATCAACTCCGACGACCTGATTGATGAAGCCTACAAGCGATTCGTCCGCAGCGTTCTGGATACCGAGGGCAAAAAGGCAGGCGGCGTCGAGGCCGCTATGACTTTGATTAACATTGCCAAAGCGATGGAACGGATCGGCGACCTGTGCACCAACATTGCCGAGGACATCATCTTCCTACGCACCGGCGATATTATCCGACACGCCGACGCCTTTGACGAACACACCTCGTAGTTTTTAGCGCCCATTTCACACCATCTTCATACTCGCTTAACACTCCTCTGCCATACTCCTTTTCGGGTAACGGGTCCAGTTTTGGTCGAGCGTTCGGCCGCCGAGACCTGGCCTGAAGGTGCAGTATGGAAAGGAGTAAGAGGATGCGAGAGATTGTCGTGAGAATTGCAGTGGGTGCATTGTTATTGGGCATGGTCGCAGCAGTGGCAAAGGGTGACCCTTCCTCGGACGATCAGGATATTCAAACCACCATCAAGGCCCTGAAGGCGCGGATTAGAGATCAGGAACGTCGCCTGGCTGAGCTGGAATCACGGCAAAATCAACAGCGTCTCGAGCAGGCTCGCCGTGAGGAGATTCGAAAGGTAATCAAGGAGCTGAACCTCGATGCCAGCAAGCGTTCGACAATGCCCAAGTGGCTTAAGAATTTGAAATTCTACGGCGACCTAAGGCTTCGTTATCAAGGTGAATACTTCAGCGGAAGGTCCAGGAAAACTCGTAACCGCGCCAGGTTCCGTTTGAGAATCGGGTTCAAGAAAACATGGCTTGAGAAACAGATGGAAGTCGGTTTCCGTTTAGCAAGCGGTTCCAGCAGCAGCCCCACATCGACCAATCAAACCTTCGATGGAAGTTTCTCGGAAAAGCATATCTGGATTGACTTAGCCTATGCGAAGTATTCGCCTAAATGGCTCAAGGGTTTTACAATCATCGGTGGAAAGATGAAGAAGCCCTTTGTCCACACTGACCTGGTTTGGGACTCCGACGTGAATCCCGAAGGCGTTTGGGGACAGTACAAGCACAAGCTGAAGAACTTTGAACCGTTTGCGGGAGTCGGCTACTTCGTAGTAGAGGAAAATAATCACGACCACGATGCCATACTGGTTGCATACCAGGCTGGTTTTAATTGGAAACTGACCAAAGACGTCAAGTGGACCTGTGCTGCAACGTATTATGATTACGACCACATCAATACCAATTATCTGGCTGCAAATGGCAACGATGTCAACGCCGAGGGAGAACTTGCCGCAGGAAAGTTCCATATGATTAACCTGACCAACAAGGTTGGCTTCAAGGTCTTCGACTTACCTGCGGGTATTTACTTCGATTGGATTCACAATTGTGGCGACTCGGACTCTGCAGAGGATTATGACGATCAAAGCGATGGTTTCGCCTGTGGCATTAAGGTCGGGAAGAATAAGAAAAAAGGCGACTGGTCCTGCGGATATAAATATGCCTACATCGAGGCTAACTGCACGCCAGGTGAGTTCAACGATAGCGACTTCGGGGGCGCTAACCGCAAGGGTCATACCTTTGGCGCTAAGTACAATCTGACCGATTCGTTGACCATCGGTGCAAAGGTTCTCCTGACCGAACCTGTTACAGGACCCCATCAGGGCGAACGCGACACCACCGTTCAGGCCGACCTGGTTTGGAAATTCTAAGCAGGAGGAAAAAGAGAGGGACAGCCAGCCCGGTCAGCCGACCTGCGGAGGGACAGACCGGTTGACCGGGCAAGTGGCTAAACAGCAGGAGAAGCAAGATGTCACAATCAACCTATGAAATACTGATCAACCTCGCAGCGGCAATAGTGCTTACATCGGTGACAGTAGTAATTATGGCCGCGTGTAATGCCCTTTGGCCATTGTAGAGAATTGCTTCTTGGACAATACAGGAGAGTACACATGGTAGGTAATCGCCTAATCTGGAAGGTAAGGTTTGTCAAGCCTTATCCTGAGGCTCACAACCATCTGTTAATTGGACAGGTTATTGGACGGGATGAAGTCTGCGTCGAGTTGATGTGTAGGTCTCTCCACTACGGCCGGGCGGTCAACAGCCCCAAAGACATTGCGGTGGGAGCAATTGGTAAAAGAATCGTGCCCTGGAGCCGGATTGAGATTATCAACGAACTACCTGCCAGTTTCGACTTTCAGAACGCCAAATTGAAGGCTGACCAGAAAGGCAGCGTCTTTTTCTCGGATGGCCATTTTTCCTGCCCCATTGTTACAATACAGGATAAACATTACTGATAAATAGGATGCACCACCGACATCCTAAAGAGCCGCAGCTATAATGTAGCCGACAAACCATAACCGTCTGCTGGAACGCCCTCGATTGCTTCGACGGCGTGCCCGGGCGTTGGCACGGTGGAGCCTTGTTGCCGGTGACCTCCATATAAAACAGCCCCATCCTACGAATGCTGATGGTTTTGCAAATGCTGCCGCTACCGCCTCGCGTCATCCTGGCTCTACGCACGCCAAACGTCGCTTACTACACCGCTGCCATCCGCTAAGGGCGAATGGCTGATTTAATCGGCTAAACGCTTGACATTGGGCGACAAGTCGCCTATTTTGTGAAAGGCCGGGAAAGATGCTCATATCAAAGCAATGCGTGGTGTTTATGGGGATGTGGAATAAATGTAAAGTATCAACTTATAAGGAGAAAACGTCATGAATAACTCTCAAAAGCCGACTCGCACCTGCCGGACAATACTGGTGATAGCGTCGCTGGTTTGTGTCCTTATTTTCGTATTGTCGCTTCCGAGCTGTCAAAAGCGTGCGAAAAAGCCGACGAATAAGCCTGTAAAAAAGTTTGCAAAAAAGCCGACCCAGACGTTCAAACTCTCGCCTGATTTCAAAAGGGCTTTAGCCAGCGGAAAACTGAAATCCCTCAGTTCTCTAAGTAAAGTGGAGAGAGCGGCGTTAATGTATTCCATGTCTTCAGTGGCACCCCGTGCCCTGTCGGACAAGGAAAGAGAAGAATTCACCTGGTTGGTCAAGACGCTCCCGTCGCTCTACGGCGTGAAGGAATTGACTGATTCTAAAGCCAGGGAACTGGCAAAGTTCAAAGGAGACGCATTGATTCTTAATGGTCTGACAAAATTGACTGACTCCCAGGCAGAGGCACTGGCAGGGTTCAGAGGCTTGTTACTTTCTCTCAACGGGCTGACGAAGCTGACCGATGCCCAGGCAAGGGCACTGGCGGGGTTCAAAGGCTATGGGCTTTCCCTCAACGGGCTGACGAAACTGACTGATGCCCAGGCAAAGGCACTGGCGGGATTCAAAGGCAAGTATCTTTACCTCAACGGCCTGACAAAATTGACCGATGCCCAGGCAAAGGCACTGGCAGGGTTCAAATGCGGGTTGCTTTCTCTCAACGGGCTGAGGGAACTGACTGATGTCCAGGCAGAGGTACTGGCGAAGTTCAAAGGCGATGTGCTTTGGCTCAACGGCCTGACGAAACTGACCGATGCCCAGGCAGAGGCACTGGCGAAGTTCAAAGGCGATGTGCTTTGCCTCAACGGCCTGACAAAATTGACCGATGCGCAGGCAAAGGCGTTGGCGGGGTTCAAAGGCGCTTTGCTTTACCTCAACGGCCTGAAGAAACTGACCGATGCCCAGGCAGAGGCGTTGGCGAAGTTCGGTGGTAATGATCTTTCCCTCGACGGGCTGACGAAACTGACCGATGCCCAGGCAAAGGCACTGGCAGGGTTCAAAGGCTGGTCGCTTTCTCTCAATGGCCTGAGGGAACTGACTGATGCCCAGGCAAAGGCACTGGCAGGGTTCAAAGGCTATTGGCTTGACCTCAATGGCATTGAGAAGCTGACTGATGCCCAGGCAAAGGCACTGGCAAAATTCAAAGGCAATTGGCTTGACATCATATGGCCCTGATGAGGAATCAAAGAAGAAATTGAAGGCGTATCGCAGGGGTAAGAAATAAGAGTTGGAAATCGCTTGTTTGCTTGGATTTCTACTGTCTCACCCAAGGCAGCCGACGCGGCAACGGCAGCAGGATAAATATGGGGGCGTATGGATATACGCCTGAGGCCTCCAAAAGTACGGCAGCCAGCGTTTCAAGCCGAAAAGAAAGACCATGAATAATCCAAGAAGCGAAGAACCTTTCATTGTCAGTCATACACGGAAAGAACGACTGCTGTCTCATTGTGATTGAATCAAATGCGTCGGCGATTGAACTAGCAGGTGCTGTAGGCAGAATCTCTCGATAGAGATAAGCACGGCTGCCCGGGGCAAAAAGGTTTCCTGATATATATGGTCATGCCAGGCAGTGAGCGTCGCGTGTAGCGGCAACTTTGGCAATGATTGATTCGGGTCGCTCGTAAGGATTCCACATTGCCTCAGCCAGCAGGCAAACCGGCAGGGGCATTCGCTCTTCCCACATTCCGTCTTCGACCAGACCCGTTATGGTGAGTTTTTTCGGGCGTGCTGCCAAGGCAGCTTTAATCGTTCGGCAAACGGCAGGGAAGTGCTTCCGCCAACCAATCTCGACCTTCTTCCATCGCGGCTGGACTAACTCTGCTCGCTGGCGGATAAAATCCCGATCAGCCCGACCCATCACAAACGGGCCTTGCTGGTTCTCAAACGTGTCCCAGCCCAGTTGAATCATGCCCTTGAGTGTCAGTCCGACGTCCTCCTGGGCGCCCCGCAGCCGTGCCAGCCGACGAGTCCAGGTTAGTGTTTCCTCAAGGTTATCCATGCCAGCAACTTCGTAATCATAGGGGAAGGACCCGACGTTCGCCCAAGTGATGTTAATCCGCGGGTCAACGGTTTTGATGTAGTCAATATCGTCGAGGACGCTGGTGGCGTGCAAGCCCCACTGAATCCACAAGTCCGGATGGCGCTCAAGCAGTGCGGCGCCGATGTGGTTGACCCACCGTGCTGCCAGTTCGGCAACGGTTTTCCGACCGATTTTTCGAGATTCCGTCTCGGTGAATATCTCGAAATAGATGCCGTCTCCACCGAGGGGTGCGTACTGTTGCTCATAGGTGTCAA
>JAGHBS010000056.1 GCA_021160865.1 Planctomycetota bacterium
GGATAGGTCATCCAATCGTGTGCGTGTATCACATCGAATTCACTCGTTGCTGATAACTCCGTCGCCATAGTGGCGTATCGAGCAACCTGTTTCATCAAATCGCCAGCATAACCAATCGTACCGACAGGTGCTATCTCGCCGAGAGGAAGCCCTTCGGGGACGTTCTTCGCTCCAAGATACATCTGCCTGATCTTCTCATAGGTCTCGCGGAACGACTCAGGCGTGGCATAGGCTTGCAGAAGGGCTGGTACAACGTGAATTTTTATCCGACGGGAGGATTTCCTCACCATCACCTTTTTAGCATCGCGGGTGAGTGCTTGCTGCAATTCAGCCGGCGTCTTGAGTTTCACATGACTGGCGACCTCTTGCGGTATGGATACTGGCAAGACGAACTCGACCTGCACCCCGACGCTATCAAGCCCCCGCGTCAAGCCGTAGCAAGCCGTTCCAAGCCCGCCGCTGATATAAGGTGGAAACTCCCAGCCAAGCATGAAGACCTTCATCTTGCGCCTCTTTCAAGTAATGACGATACTTTCATCAAATCAAAAACCCCTTCATTCCCCTCGCTGACGATTTGACCAGATAATGAAGGGAAAAGCAATTGATTAATCCCAATTTGCACTGATTTTTCCAATTTTATGGATAAATCGTCTATCTAAATGCCTTGATGGCGGCGATAAGTGCTATCAGACCAGTTAATATCAACCAGGCAATCCAGTTTAGCACCAGTACCTTCGTAAGGTAAAGACCTGCACGGACGTACCATTTTCTGCTACTTCGCCAGGATTTAGAATCTGACCCTGCAAGCCATTGCCCACAATAAGGGCACTTATCAGATTCCCCATAGATGAACCTGCCACAATACGGGCATTGGAAAAGTCCCTCGTTAGAATCTTCCATGGTATCCAGCTCGGCAAGGTCGGCTTCATCGGGGAACTCCTTTTCCTCGATCGGCTTGTCATGATTGAAAAGCATTATCATATTCTACCCCTTCTGAAGTAAAATAATCAAATCGCATCACACCGTTCCATCCCTGAACTATCGGGGCTTATCACGACTTCCAGAAGTATTTCGCATAGATTGTTTTGATGGTATATAATCGTGAATGTACCCAACAGTAAAAAAAAGGTCTGCGTTGAAGGGCGTTTGTAAATGAAGGTAGGGATTGTTTCCGATACCCACGGCAAGACCAGCAGGTTGAAGCGTGCTTTAGATGTACTATTAGCCCGAGGGGCGGAAATTATCGTTCATTGTGGCGACGTGGGAAGTGAAGATTGCATCGTCGCCCTTGCTGAAACTCATCTGCCTTGCTACGCAGTTGCAGGCAATATGGATAAGCACGTTGACCGTCTTGCTGCCACTGCTAAAGAAGTCGGGGTAAACTTCGAACTGAGCAAGATTATTATCACGCTTGACAACGGTCAGCGCCTCGCAATAACCCATGGCAACGATGGTGGAGTAATCCGGGAGCTGCTGGCTGATGATTCTATCGGTTATATCTGCGTCGGTCATACCCACAAGGCAGCCGATGAGCGAATCGGCCAAAAGAGGCTGATTAATCCCGGTGCCTTGCGACATGCCCATCCGACGACCGTAGCGATACTGGACACCCAAACCGATACCGTCGAGCATATTCGAATAAAATAATAATTCAATGAACCGAAAACCCGTTTTACGCGTCGAATGTCAGTGGAAAATAGTCTAATTTATGTTCAATGCAAAGCACCCATCTGGAGGTTTTGTCATGAACGCATTATGGCGATGGAAAATGGTATTTTGTCTCTCAGTGATACTGCTTGTATCTAATCTGGCTGACGGTGAGAAAATACCCAAGGGGCTTCATATTGAACGGAACAGGTGGACAGGGTTCAACCGGACTATAAGAGATGGGACAGGACAGTATTGGTACATTCAAAGATACCTTAGTGTTTATGGCGGGATAAACAATATCTATGCAGGTGGATTACAATGCTATGTTGACGGCACGGTGGTCAATTCTAATGGCAGGGGCTGGATAAACTCTGCCGGTGATGAAATTGAAATCGGCCCATATCGGCGAAATGGCTATGAGGTTTATCGCAGGTGCAAGGTTTATCGCGACCGCTGCCTTGCCCGATGGATGGATATATTCATCAGCAAATCGGCTCAGCGAAAACGAATAAAAGTCAGGGTTTATTCCAACTACAACCGCCCAATTACGCAAGTAATCACTTCTTCAGGTAATAATAAGGTTAGCGCCAATGATTGGGCATTTATTACGAACCACTCTGGAACCGCTATTGCCCACATTATCCGACGAAAGACATCACCCTTCAGAGCGAGTGTTTCAGGGGCAAATGCTAACAGCAGAAGAATATATGTGGATTATACTCTCGATCTTCCACCATACGGCATAGCCATTATTTGCTACTTTGAATCCGGCTCTACTATTCCCGACAACCTGAAGGAAATGTTAAAAAAGTTTGACCCTCGATCAGCGATGAAAGACTTACCTGCCGAGGTAAGGAGACTCATTATCAACTTCCGTGAAGGCTCAGCAGCAGGAGAAGTCTTCCTGATTCGCAATAGTAGAAACGACATAGTTTACCTGAAAAACAATGATTCAATCTCCGGTACGATTATGAATAAGGAGTACATTATCAAAACATTCTTCGGGCAGGTGAAATTACCAGCAGAAAAAGTCATCGGTCTTGCTACCGTCCCGAAGAGGGAAAATACCGTTCGTGTGGTAGTCAAAAATGGTGAAATAATCTCGGGCGAACTCACCGACCCTGTTATCAAACTCGTCCTGCCGATAGGGGGTGTTCTACAAATACCGATTGAGAAAATAAGACAATGCTCTTACAAAATCAGCAAAGACAAACCAGAGCAGATGCCAAATACAGACTCACTGGTAATGCTGGAAACTGGTGATGTACTGGCGATAGAAGATGATGATCTGCACCTTCAGCTTCAAAGACGCAGCGGAAAGGTAGAACTTAAAAGCCCATACCTGCGCGAAATCTTCATCAAGACCGAGAAAAACGACGTCCA
>JAGHBS010000273.1 GCA_021160865.1 Planctomycetota bacterium
CATGAGCAATTCGTCACGCACCTTTTCATTGGCTACAAACCATTTTTCTACGTTTTCTGCGTACCAGAAGCGGTGTGATTCATTATCAGTAATTACAGTAAGCAATTTCAACGAGGGTAAAGATTGGCTAATAACTTTGGCAATCATGGGTGTTGCAAGATAATGTGTTGCAAGTATCAAGTTCGGGCGTCTTTTGAGGATATGTTCTCTCAGTTGCTTCAAGGCATACCATTCTACTCGCAGCCGCATCCGTTCCGAGATTGTACGTTCAGGCGCCTTAGGCTGATTAGTTATTCGATACCCCCAGCCATATAGTCGAGGGAATTTAGTAACCAGCATTTTATACCCCCCTGCATAAATCAATCGAAACCACGATGGTACAAAGTCGAGGGCATCGAGTAATTCAATTCGAGCCTTTACGCCACTGGCTTCCAGGGCGTCTCCAATAGCAGAGGCAGCTTGATTGTGTCCTGCTCCTACTGAGGAGGTGATTATCATCACTCGCTGTTGTTTGTCATTCTCACTCATTGGGATACTTTTGCTCTCTTACTAAGGTTTATCCATCTCAATTGCTTCTCAGCAGCAGCGATGTAGGGATTTTCCTGTGCATTTTTCACAACCTTGAAGTAATAATCAGCAGATTTTAAATGATTGTTCGTCCATGCTGGTGTCTTGCTGAATTGAACAGCCAGACAGCCAAGTTCATAGTTGGCGAGAATGGCTGCATCGTTAACCTGATTAGCTAGGTGAGAAAGTTTGATCGCACGGTCGAGAGGATTCTTTATCGTTAAGGCAGCCTGAAGACGAAAATTGTCAGCCAGTTTTGTCTGATTAAAAGCCTTGGCAAGGTCTTGCAGTTCTATTCGGCTCACCCCAATGAAGGGCCAGAGTTTCATGTATTGGGCAAATGCTTCAATATCCTGTGGCTTTCCATCGATAATCTCGTTCATCTCCATAAGCCAGAGGATAGTATCCGTTTGGAAGAGTACCTTTCGATAATACTCTTTTGAAGGAACAGGCTGATCAGGAGCGAATACAGTGGTTTTTGATAATGTAGTTTCAGCACGGGGCTGTTCAAGATACGTGATTATCAGTGATTGGGCTGTACGCAGGTGTTCTAACGCTTTTTGAATCCTCTCTTCCCGAAGGGCACCGATACCAAGTCGTTGATGCGCAATAAGTGATTGTGGGGATTGTGGAAATTGTTCGGCTAACTGTTCCCACAGGATTAATGATTCATCAGAAGGGCCAGCATAATAGTATCGTAATTTTCCTGCCAGGAAGGCATCAGTATCAATTTGTATATCTATCACGGTGGCAATTATCCATAGCAATGTTGGTGTGCGGCGATGACGGGGATATCGCCGTAAAAACTTTCGACATTTCTTGATTAGTTTCTGCTGGCGGATTTTAAGTTGGTCTTGCAGGTAGGCAAGGAGGAGTTTAGCCTTCTCTTCCGTCGGTTTTGTCGACTGAGTGGTAGAAGTGCTGGTGGTAGTTGGGGTAAGGTTCTTCCACTCGGACGAATTAAGAAAAGCAGGTTTTATCGGTGCGATGATTGTTTCGCCAGGGACTATTTTCTGGATGATTAATGCGTATTCCAGTTCGGCAGGTCCAACCTTTTGATAAAATAGCCAAATTGGTGCTACCAGAAAGGTCAATAATACTGGCCAAATTACCCCCGGTCGAAATCTCGCAAGTCTTGCAAGACTGAGGACCACCGCTTCTGCAATGACAGCGGTTATCATCGAGATAATAAATGCAAGGTGCAGGGTAAGTTTCTCAAACGGGCTGAGAGTTTGTTGATCTATCCCTGAGAAGAAAAACCAGTAAAGCCCGATTAGGGCAAGTCCTGCTAATGTAGCAAGGAAAGGTACTTCATTCCGCAGGCGAGTCATCCCAGCCAATAGACAGCCGATGGCTATGAAAATTGCTAATAATGGTGCATGACCTATTACCGCTACCGTCAGGACGAATAGAGCCGATACCCCAAGCCGGTATAAAACCGCAACTAAGATTGGTACGGATATAATGGCTGTCAATACAAGCCCGCTGACCAGAATCATCCAGGGATGGGTAAAAATGCTCAGTGGTTCGACAAAGATGCTGCTGAGGGGGCAAGCAAGGGCTGATTTATAACTATTTGAGGAGAAGTCAAACCATTTCCCCGTCATAAGATAGTAGAAAAAGGCATTAACGAAAGCGAACCCCACGAGGTTGGTTATAGTGAAAAATACTGTGCGGGCAGGTGAGGTTTGCCGCAATAAGGGTCTAATTTTTGAACGCCTTGGACGAACTGTCCGTTTCAACAAACTCATTTCAATCGCCCGTTTTTCAAAATAAGATGCACGTACCTTAAGTTATTGTAATTCCCTGATGGGCGGAATTCCTAATGAAATAGCTGGCTAAAAGGTGGTGTGCTATTCAGTCTTTAAGGATTGAGCGTACCTCTTTGGTATGTTCGAGAATCCATTTGACCTTTCTTTGAATCATTTGCAGGAAGGGGAATCCTTCCATCTTGCCGAACGAGCCAGTGGCAGCGATTGGCAGAACAGCTTCGGCAATCATCGCTTCACACATCAATTGGGGAATTATCTCAAGTTCAGCCTTGCTGATAACATTGACCGAATCGTATCCTATGAGAAACCGTTTCAGCCGGGTCATATCGGGATAATCAGGCCATTGGCGTGGGTCTGGTGAACCTCCTATGATAGAAAACTGCACCGCACCATTGGCAAGATCAATGACACGCTGCTGGGACCGGGCAGTATCATAATCAATCACAGCTACAACGAGATTTTTCCTGAAAAGCATGTTTCCAGGATGCCAGTCTCCGTGAACAATCTGTTTGGGCCAATCTCGCAAGCCGACTTTATCAGCCTCGGTGGCACATTTTAGATATGCTTCGTCAAGGAAGGATGTAATCTCCGCAATGGTATCCTTGGTAGGTTTATCTTCGGGGGGAAGAGAGTTGACGGTGGTGTGAACTGCCTGTCTGACGGCATTGGAGCCGTGATAACTACCGGTAGGTATTTCATAATCACTTTGGAAGTCCAGCATCAATTTGTGAAACAACCCCAGAACCCTACCTGCATCGTGGGTTTGCTCCAATGATCTATTGTAGGGTTCTCCATCGATGAATTCGAACAATTCATAAATGCGTCCATCAAGGATAAGCATGGAATTATTATCTTTTCGTGTGCCAATCAGATGCGGTAACGGAAAGCCTTGGGCAGCAAGATATAACTGGATTTGATGGGTAAAGGCGACCTTATGTACATCATCTTTTCCACGGGCTCGCCTCTTGAAGAGGAACTTACCTCGCTCGCAATTGATAATTACCTTCGGCGAACGGCGAGAACCTTTATTGAACGGTTCAATCGAGTGAATTATACCAAGATCGTAATGGCTCAGACAGATGGCTAACTCAGATGAGTCGAAGGTCTCTCTGCTTGTCGGCGAGTCATGTCGGCTACTACTGACGTCTTGGGTGCTCATGATGCCGATGATACCGTCGAGATTATTCCTGTCAACCGTTCAGGTGAAAGGTTGGCTTGAACAGATTCTACAATATACTATTTTTTCGATTATCCTGTCGAGCAAAGATAAATGCATAATGAAGGTTTACTATGCGAGTTATCATAACAGCCGATTTGCATTATGACCTGCCCCAAAGCAGGCCAGCTGTGGAGATGCTGGCTGAGCAGATATTGCAAACTGGGGCTGATGTGCTCGTGCTGCTCGGTGATTCAGCCGGGGCTGATTATCGTACATTTCGGGAATGTTTAGACCTTTTCGAACGGTTTAGCGGTCGGAAATTACTCGTGCCTGGCAATCATTGTTTATGGTGCTTACCCGGTGAGAATTCTCTGCAAAGATACGAAAAAACCCTTCCATCATTGGCAGCGGAGGCGGGGTTTACTCTGCTTGATCATCAACCGGTAACGATAAATGGATGTGGATTTGTCGGTTCGATTGGCTGGTACGATTATTCATACAGAGATGAAGGGCTTGGCATTCCGCTTGAGTTCTACCGAGCAAAGGTTTCGCCTGGAGCGGCAGTTCGTCTTGAGGAATTTCAGGAGTTGGTAGAGAGATATAAAAATCGTTTGACAGATAGGCAATACAGCATCGTTGCCCGATGGATGGACGGTCTGCACGTTCGGCTTGAGATGAGCGATGAGCAATTTTTGGAGTATTTGCTCGAAAAATTTTCTCGTCAACTTGAGGATTTCCAATCTGATCCTGCGGTGAGGCGGATTGTGGCATTTATGCATCATCTTCCTTTTCGTCAATTGTTGCCGAAGAATCGTCCGGATAAATTCGTCTTTGCATTTGCATATCTTGGCTCAGAGCGGTTTGGCGAGGTGCTACTAAAATATCCAAAGGTAACCGATGTCTTTTGTGCCCATTCGCACTGGTATGCCACGTGTAATATAGGTAAGATGAGGGTCATAAATGTCGGAAGCAGATACATGCACAAACGTTTTGAAATACTGGAGATTTAGAGAGCGGAGATTTTGCTAACCCCCGACTGGCTGGGTTTTTATCAGCTAAGATTATGTAGATGATGAGGTGCGGAATGAGAGAAAGAAGGTTTGTCATAGTATTGTTGACGGGTTTGATAGCGATCTTTTTATATTTGTTATCTTTTGCAGCCACTTCAGAGTCTCCAGATCAGGACGGTGCGGTAAGGTTAGATAAATCCAGAAGGACTACCCCGGTTGTACGGGTTTATCAAAAGGCAAGTCCTGCTGTTGTAAATATTTCTACCGAGAAGATTGTTGAGATGGGCGGAGGGTTTTTCGGCCCGGAGATAGACCCCTTTGAAGATTTCATGTCGAGGTTCTTCCGCAGAAGGGTTCCGGCAGTGAGTTTAGGTAGCGGGTTCATATTTCATCCCGATGGGTATATCGCAACAAACGATCACGTGGTCCGCAGGGCAAGGAAAATCACCGTAACTCTTGCCGACGGTACTGATTATCTGGCAGATATAGTGGCTGCCAGCGATGTACTTGACCTTGCAGTGCTGAAAATTCGCAATCCTAAGGGGCGAAAGTTTCACTATCTCAAACTCGGTCGAAGTGATGACCTGATGATTGGCGAAACTGTTGTAGCCATTGGAAACCCTTTTGGCTATCAAAATACGTGCACCTCTGGTGTTATTAGCGCGCTGAATAGGAAGGTGGAGTTTCGAGGTGTTGTTCATAAGGGGCTTATTCAGACTGATGCACCGATTAATCCGGGCAATTCTGGAGGCCCATTGTTGAACATACTCGGTGAGGTGATCGGGATAAATACTGCTATTCGAGCAAATGCACAGGGAATTGGATTTGCTATTCCGATTGACGAACTCGTCAGCAAATTGCCCAGATTGCTTGATTTTGAGCGGATTAACAGGGTCATCTTCGGGCTAAAGGTCAAGCAGATACACACCGATAAGGGTGAGATTCTAAAGGTTATTTCTGTCGAGCCAGGTACGCCGGCTGAAAAAGCAGGATGCAAAAAAGGCGACATACTCGTCAGCCTAAACGGTAAAAGACTTACTGGCATACAGGATTATCTCATTGCCATGCTATCTGCCAAAGCGGGGCAGAGAGTGAGATTATCTTTCCTGCGTGGGGGTAATGAAGTCGAGATTATCGTTTGGCTCCTTGCCAAGCCCAAGCCCGATGGTGCAGTTTTGGCATGGAAGTTATTCGGCTTGAAACTTCGCACTATAACACCCGCTCTTGCCCGACGCTTACGGCTGCCGATGCAGCAAGGTTTGCTCGTCGTCCAGGTCGAGCCAAACTCTCCGGCTGATGCGATAGGTATTTCGGTTGGCGATGTGATATTCCAGCTTGGAAAGTGGTATGTCAAAGACCTTGATGATGTCGGAGCGGTTCTGGAGGATTTACCTGCTGGTGCAGGTATCCGAATAGGTATCGCTCGTGGAAATGTCCGTGCGTGGACAATAATACCATCACGAAAACGCATCCCCACTAGCAGGGACAGAAGGAGGATTCGTATATGAAAATCGTAGTGGCACCAGATTCTTTCAAGGAATCTCTATCAGCGGTGGAGGTTGCCGACGCAATCGCTCGTGGGATTAAGGAAGTTTTGCCCCAGGCGGAGATTGATTTATGTCCGATGGCAGATGGGGGCGAAGGTACGGTCGAAGCGATGGTGTCAGCCACCGGTGGCGAATTCCGATTTGTTGAGGTTGTAGGTCCTCTCGGCGAAAGGAAGAGAGAGGCAAGATTCGGACTAATTGATAATGGTAGCACCGCTGTTATCGAAATGGCTGAGGCGGCTGGATTGCCCTTGATTGAACCGGAGCAGCGTAATCCGCTCCGAACGACGACTTTTGGCGTCGGTCAGATCATAATGTCAGCGTTAGATGCTGGGGCAAGAAAGATGATTATCGGCATCGGTGGCTCTGCCACGGTCGATGGTGGCGTCGGATGCGCTCAAGCATTGGGGATTATCTTTATAGACGAAAATGGAAAGGTGATGCCCTGCGGATTGGCTGGGGGCGACTTATCAAAGATTGCCCATATTGATATCACCGATCGCGACCCTCGCATTGCTGATTGTCAGATAAAAGTCGCCTGTGATGTGACCAATCCCTTGATAGGTCCTAACGGAGCAGCTGCTGTCTATGGCCCACAAAAAGGTGCCACACCTGAGATGGTGAAGTTGCTTGATGAGGGTCTGGCACACCTATCTGAGATTATCAAACGGGATTTGGGCATAGATGTTGTCGATATTCCCGGAGCTGGTGCTGCTGGTGGTCTCGGAGCGGGTTTGATTGCCTTTGCCGGTGCCAAACTTGATAGGGGTATTGACATCGTTGCCGAAGCTGTTGGTCTATCCAATCGTATCAACGGTGCAGATTTGGTCATCACTGGCGAAGGCAAGTTCGATTCGCAATCTGCCTCTGGTAAGGCAGCCATTGGTGTGGCTAATGCCGCCGATGTTGCTGGTGTACCGTGCATTTGCATAGCAGGTATATCTCAGCCTGATGCTCCATTTGAGCGGTTTGCTGCAGTTTATACATTGGTCGGAGAAGATGTCTCTGTTGAGGAAGCAATGAAGCGGCCAGCTGAAATACTAACCTGCCGAGCCCGAGAGGCAATTGGAAGTTTCCTTGCTCATCGACGAGACGGATGAATAATATCTTGTAAATATCACCAAGCCCTAATAAACTCATCAACCTTGTCGTTTGTAAAGGGTATCGAAAAGTGGATTATTTTACCTATAAGCATGGTCGGCTGTTTTGCGAGGATGTTCCCGTTGAGCAGATAACCGGTGAGTTTGGTACGCCGGTATACATTTATTCTGCTGCGACGCTTCGGTATCACTACAATCGTATCGTTGAAGCCTTCTCCGAGGCAGATGCAATGGTTTGTTTCTCCGTCAAGAGTTTATCGAATATCCATGTATTGCAGCTGCTGGCTGATGAAGGGGCAGGGTTCGATATCGTTTCAGGTGGAGAATTGTATCGATTGCAGAAGATCGGGGCAGATATGTCGCGCGTGGTCTTTGCAGGTGTAGGCAAGACCGATGATGAAATAAAATCAGCCATATCTGCAGGCATCGCTTATTTCAATGTCGAATCGGAGCAGGAGTTTGAAAATCTTTCGCGTCTGGCTAAGGAACTTACCTCCCCCGGTTCAGTCCGTGCTGCGCTTCGGGTAAACCCTGATGTTGATCCCAAGACGCATAAATATATCACTACAGGCAAGCGGGAGAGCAAATTTGGCGTTGATCTGGAACGGGCGGAAAAGTTTTTCGATACCTATGGCAGAAATTCCAATGTTATTCTCGATGCAATTCACCTGCACATCGGTTCGTCGATTTTTTCGACTGAGCCTTACGTTCAAGCGATTACCAAGACACTCGATCTTATTGAACGATTGAGGGCGAAGGGGTTCGAGATAAATTTCCTCGACATTGGGGGCGGCTTTGCTGCTGATTACGGTCAGGATGTTGCCCCCACTGCAGCTGATTATGCTGCTGCAATTTTACCGCTTCTTCGAGGAAAAGGGCTTGGGCTTATTTTAGAGCCGGGAAGACAAATAACCGCCAATGCCGGCATAATTGCTACGAAGGTGTTATATGTCAAGGATAGCGGTGACAAAAAGTTCATCATCGTTGATGCTGCCATGACAGACCTTGTCAGACCGGCATTTTACGGTGGTTATCATTTCATTTGGCCAATGGTATCCGATCCTGCTCCGCAGCGGCGGGCTGATTATGTCCCGCCTGAGGCAGTAAAGGTTGATGTGGTGGGTGGCGTGTGTGAATCGGCTGACTTTCTCGGAGTTGATAGATTAATCCCTCCGGTCAGAAGGGGTGATTTATTGGCTGTTTTCTCGACCGGGGCATACGGCTTCGCTCAGACGAGCCAATTCAATTCACGCCCGCGCTCGCCTGAAGTACTTGTCGAGGGTGATAGTTATCGGCTCATCCGCCGAAGGGAAACTTATGATGACCTTATTGCACCCGAGCTGGAAGTTTAGCCAACGTGCGCCGTCAGGATGGCAGGCCTTTAGACGAAATTACCGATTTATTATTTGGGCGAAATTGCAAGGCAGATTAATCGCTGCTCCGATGTATTAATGATTGTATGGGGCTGGTCTTTTTCGAATATAACCAAATGTCCCATGGCGACATTTTTCTTTTCCTTTCCTGCCTTTAGGACGCCGTTAGCAGCGATGAAATAATAGGCACATCGTTCTGTTGCAGAGTATTCCTGCCCGGGCTCGAAACAGAGCAAATCGCAGGTAAAATCATCCGATTTTCCCAGATGAACCCGTTGTGGACGGGCGGAATTAAAACGCACCTTCGCTATGGCATTGATGTGTTCCATAGTTAATTCAGCCACGGATTTACTGCTTATTTATTTATCGGCAAAGTTCGTTTTTACCAATAGTGTTCGTTTCTTGCTTCGGTTCGTTTTTAAATATCGTGGTGCAATATGAATTTCCTCGCAAGGTATAATGGATGAAGAGAGTCTTTTCTGTTTTACGCAGGTTATTCGTTGCGCCCTGCCGAGTCGATATTTTTGTACGATGGTATTTGTTGATACAATGTAATCTCGTTGGATGTGGGCAAAAAGACGATAATGTTTATCGTGGGATTTTGCATTAGTGGAAATACTCTGTAGCAATTGCGGTAAGACGTTTTCGCTTAGGCAGGACCTTATCGGACATGATATTCGCTGTCCTTACTGTGGTCATGTTGTTCGCGCTGCTTTAATATCTGAATCTGATTCTAAATCTGCCAAAGGCACTAAAGATGAAGCTGATGTAAAGACGGAAACTACCAGCCAAGAGGAGTTTCCCGATGAGTTCGCTACCAAGGCAAAACTCCTGCTTCGGAAGAAATTGCTGGTCGTCTGTGAGTCTTGTGGTAAAAGGCTTACTGTCGAGCAACGATTAGAAGGTAAGACAGTACGGTGTCCTTCCTGCCAGGCGTTTGTTCATGTTCCGACGATCTCTGCTGAAAGTGCGATGGAGCATCATCTTGCTGCAATTCGGGCTGAGCGTGAAGGCATCGCCGAAGCCGTCCCGCTTGCTGCAAAAAGTACAGGTAATACCGCCCCTGCCACACCTGCTACTACCCGCCAAGTTCGACGGTCGAGGAGTATTGGTTGGAGTAAGTGGCTGATGGTGATTGTACTGGCAGCAGGGCTTGGAATATCAGCTGTTTATATTGGATATATACTAATTGGTTCTTCGGAGGATAGTAATTCTGCGAAGCAAGGCGTTTCTCCCAAGATACACGAAACGAAGGTACAGGAAAATATCCCAGCCACTCGTACTGCTGTTTCCACAATGCCTACCAGGCCGTCCAAACCGGTCGTGGTAAACATCCCGCCAACGATAAAACTCATTAAGACCTACACATCAGCGATTAGTGATAATCATATTCCAGCTGAACCTGGCAAGGTATTCCTTTATGTTTTCTGCGGCATCTCTGCCGGTAGTGGCGATTTGAAAATATCGCCGTGCAAGGATGTATTTATCGATTGCAAGGAAGGCCAAATTCCCTCAGTTGGCATTTACGATGAAATCCTTGCTCTATTACAGTTAGCCCGGAAGGATGATTTCATCATCAAGGCTCGGCAGCATCGGCGGGTAAAGTTCGTCTTTGTCATCCCGGAGGGGATTTCAATGGCGATGCTGAAGAGCAAGGTAATGGAGAATATACTCCTACCCAATCTAACCAAACCATTTTCTGTTTCGCTTTCCGGGCTTGTAGGAAGGTACATTGAATCTGGTAGATATCTGAAATTGGAGTTCGATAATCCAATAATGGAGAAATTTCGTTTAAGTTCTCGCCACTATCTTATAATCAGGAAATGCCAAGATAAATACGTGATGTTCATCCCCCAGCTTGGCATAAGCGGGATAATCCTACAGAAAGACGATGATAGAAACGAATATCCCGTGATATTATCAGTTGGTGGCGATACGCTCAGATGCCGTTTCCGTGCGATAGATTCTGGTAAAAGAATTATCCTCTACTTATCCGATAAGCCTTATCATCAGCTAATATATAGCAAGAAAGAATAAAGGGGCAAAATTATGACGAGACCTTCAGAATGGCAGGGGAGGAAGAGCAGAAGACGCCGAATCCTTGGATGGATTTTAGGAATCATTGTCGGTATCTTGCTGGCGCTATTGGTATGGAAGATACACGAGATGTTGACTCCCAAGGAATTGGCTAGACGTGTGTTCTGTGCTGCAAACCTCAGTGGTATAGGCAAGGCCATCATTTTGTATCGATCCGAAAATTATGATTTGGCACCACCTACCCTTGCATCGCTGATACACGCAAATCTAATTGGTCCGCAGATGCTTCTTTGTCCATCTACGGGCACACAACTTCCGGTTCCAGAGTCTTTCCCTTCTTCCTCTGCGTATTATGACTACGTTTGTGATGTTGTTAGCGATTATATCTATGTGCCGCTGGGGTCGGTAAAGCATGTATCTGTGCCTGAGGATTTGATATGCGTATATGAATTGCCTGCTAATCATTGGTATTACAGTGTCAATGTACTTTATTGGAATCATCGCGTAAGAACCGAGAAAAATCTTGATCTATTTATGAAGAACTTACAGCGTACCAATGATTACTATGGAAAGTTGATAGGAACTAAGCGATGAGAGAATTTACCAAATCTTTTATATGGGCGGTATTATTGGGATTCGTCATAACACTCGTTTGCATACCCATTATAAAATCTTGCTATGAATACATAACCCGTCCCAAGCCTTTTCCGAGATATGCGGTGTCGTATGCGCAGATTAAGAAGATTGCCGATGCAATAGCTAAATATGAGCAATCGGATAATCGTCGGCCTGATAGTCTTATGACGTTGGTCACGCGTGGATTAATTTCTCCAGATGATTTATTCAGCCAAAGACGGCGGCGGAGACCTGCGTTCGACATTACCACAGGACGATTTGAGACTAATCCAGATGTGCTGTATTTTCCCGGTTTGCGCAAGGAAGACCCTGCCAGGTTGGTTTTGCTTTGCACTATCATGCCCCCCGGTGAGGGCAATAGTCTTCTTGTCGTCTATAACGATTATCACATCGAGGAGTTGCCACCCAAGAAGCTTCGCCAGGCTATCCAGCAGACCTATTACCAATTAACGAAGCGATTACGTACTATTACCACTAAGCCAGCCACCGCTAAGCCAGCTACTACTAAGCCAGCAACTACTGCGTCAATTACTACCGGGGCTCAAAAGCGGTGAATCGGCATAATCATTCCTAACGAAATAACCGATAAATCAATCGTACGTGTGAAATATGGTGTCATTGCCTAAAGGAGTTCTCAAACTATCAGATAGGATAGCGTGATTGTATGAAACCGATACGGACGTTTCGAATAAAACCGTCATTACCTGAGGAGCTCGCTGGCCTGCTTGATCTTGCGTATAACCTCCGATGGACCTGGCGGGGGGAGGTGCGTGAGATCTTCCGACGACTTGATTCAGACCTCTGGGAAGCTACCGGCCATAACCCTGTAGCCATGCTCGGTAGAATCAGCCAGGAAAGATTGCAGGCTGTTTGCAAGGATCGGGGGTTCATGGCACAGTATGAACGTGCCTGTAGCGAATTGAAAGAGTACCTCTCAAGAAAGGGGTGGTGGTGTCAACATGCTGATCAGTCGGATCGTCCGGAGGTGGCTTATTTCTGTGCAGAGTTTGGTCTAACTGAGTGCATCCCGCTGTATTCGGGCGGACTTGGAGTACTGGCGGGGGATCACCTCAAAAGTTGCTCGGAGTTGTGTATCCCACTGGTGGGCGTGGGATTGCTCTATCAGCAAGGATATTTTCGTCAGCGACTCAATGCCGATGGCTGGCAATTGGAGATGTATCCGAGAAATGATTTTTACGAGATGCCGCTCCAGCTGGCAACAAGGTTTGATTCCGAAGGAGATGAATCTGCCCAGCCTGTTATGACCGAGGTGGAATTCCCGGGCAGAGTGGTGAAGGTACGCATATGGGTTGTCCATGTCGGACGGGTCAGGCTTTACTTGCTCGATACAAACGTTCCTGAAAATGCTCCTGAAGATAGGGAAATTACCGATCAACTCTACGGTGGAGATCACGAAAAACGAATTAGGCAGGAAATAATCCTCGGTATCGGTGGCGTCAGGGCGCTAAAGGCGCTGGGTATCGAACCGAAGGTCTTCCATACAAATGAGGGGCATTCGTCATTCCTCGCACTTGAACGTATCCGTATGTTAATGGCTGAAAGAAATGTTTCATTCGATACTGCAAGAGAGGTAGTGGCGGCAACTAATGTTTTTACCACTCATACGCCCGTCCCCGCAGGTAATGATGCCTTTGAGCCCTGGCTGATTGATCGATACTTTAGCCATTATTGGGAGCAACTCGGCTTGACTCGTGAAGAGTTCCTTGCACTTGGTAGACAGAATCCTAACGATCCCAACGAACCGATGTGTCTGACAGTATTAGCAATGAAATTGAGCAACTACAGGAATGGTGTCAGTAAGCTTCACGGAGAGGTAAGTAGAAAACTCTGGTCAGGCATCTGGCCAGGTCTTCCTGTTGATGAAGTTCCGATAACCCATGTGACTAATGGCATCCATGCACCGAGCTGGGTTAACTACGACCTGGCGGCACTTTACGATAGATATCTCGGACCTGATTGGCAGGAGCGGCTTGACGATCAGGAAATCTGGAACGCAATCGAGCAGATTCCCGATACCGAGTTGTGGAGGACGCACGAACGCAGACGTGAAAGACTGGTGGCATTTGCCCGCCGATGGCTTCGTCAACAACTTGAACGAAGTGGTGTGGGTTCTGCTGCACTGGCAGCGGCTGAGGAGGTGCTTGATCATGAGGCATTGACCATCGGTTTTGCCCGAAGATTCGCCAGCTACAAGCGAGCTAATTTGATTCTTCACGATATTAATCGGCTCGAGAAGTTGTTGAATAATCCGAAGATGCCGGTGCAGATTATCTTCGCTGGCAAAGCCCATCCCCGTGATAATCCCGGTAAGGAACTTATCAGGCAGATAATCCATATCTCTCGTCGGAGCGAGTTCCGCCATAGGATGGTTTTCATCGAGGATTACGATATGAATGTAGCCAGGTATCTCGTTCAGGGTGTAGATGTCTGGCTTAATACGCCATTGCGTCCAATGGAGGCATCGGGGACGAGCGGGATGAAGGTGGTTGTCAACGGTGGATTAAATGTCTCGGTGCTTGACGGTTGGTGGAACGAGGGCTATAGCAGCAACGTCGGCTGGGCAATAGGAGCGGGGGAGAGGTATCAAGATTTGGATTATCAAAATGAAGTTGAAAGTCGAGCCTTGTACGACTTGCTTGAGAAGGAAATCGTCCCGATGTTTTATGATAGAGGTCCTGATGGCTTGCCGAGGGAGTGGATTAAGCGTATGAAACTTGCTGCGAAAGAGCTCGCTCCACGATTTAGTTCTAACCGTATGGTGCGAGAATATGCTGAAAGATTCTATTTACCAGCAGCAAGCCGATGGGAAGAACTGACTCGTAATAACCTCACCCTCGCTGAGGAACTTTCCAGGTGGAAGCGATGGCTAAGAGAGCGGTTCGATCAGATTTGTATAGAAGATGTTCACGATAATATCAACGGCGTTTCGCATGTTGGTCAAACGGTGCGAATTGAAGCCACCGTTGCGTTAGGTGAGATTAGCCCTGAAAATGTCTCTGTTCAGTTATACTACGGTAGATTGAATGCAGATGATCATCTGCAGGAAAGTCAGGTGGTTGAGATGACCCCTCTCGATACCCCGGATGAACATGGGCGTGTCCGCTATGCTGTGGAGGTTTCATGCCAGCGTAGTGGACTTGCTGGTTATACCATACGCGTACTACCTCGACACCATGCCTTGCACGATTCCCGCGATATGGGATTGATAAAGTGGGCATGAAACGAGCGAAAATTATCAGGATTATCTCGTGGCGTATAGCATAATCGTTATATATTTATAAAATGGTTTGACTTATCAGGGTAGTTTGGTATTATATGGTGGTAGTTATCTGATGATTCGATTTACCAGAATGATATTAGGGGTTTGCATTAGGTTTGAAAAGGCTGGAGCCGACACACCTAAGCCAGTTTTGTTTGTCATGGAAGGAAGACTCTCATTGGTTCAAAGCAGCAAGGGAGCGGTTTTTCAATTCCTGAAAGTTCACGTACAATCGTCGCCATGATTACGATTAAATTACCCGACGGTGCTGTCAAAGAGTATTCGGACGAAGTCACTCCTGCTGATATTGCGAGGGAAGTTTCACCCCAATTAGCCGATCGCGCATTGGCGGCTGAAGTTGATGGTGAGGTGGTCGATCTTTCAACGAAAATCACCGAGGGAACTCACACCGTCAGGATTTTGACCGAAGACGATGAGCGGAGTCTGGAGATACTTCGCCATACCACTGCTCATGTCCTTGCCCAGGCGGTAAGAAGGATATTCGGCAATGAGGTTCAATATACCATCGGTCCTGCGCTTATAAATGATTCCCAATATGGATTTTACTATGATTTTGATTACCCGTGCCTATCAGTGCCGATGATTTGCCCCGAATTGAACAGGAGATGCAAAAAATCGTCGAGGAAAAGATTCCCATCGAACGATTAGAACTCCCTGCTGAGCAGGCTAAGGAAAAATTCACCAGGCTCGGTCAGAAGTACAAGGTCGAGATGATTGACGATCTTGTCAAGAATGAGGGCGTCTCAAGCGTTAGTCTCTATAAACAGGGTGATTTTATCGACCTGTGCCGTGGACCTCACTTACCTGATACCGGCAAGGTAAGGGCATTTAGATTATTGACCACAGCAGGGGCATATTGGCGGGGGGATGAAAATAATCCGATGCTCACCCGTATTTACGGAACAGCCTTTTTCGATGAAAAGCAACTTACCGAACACATTGAACGGATCGAAGAAGCCAAGAAGCGCGACCATCGTATCTTGGGTAAGCAACTGGGATTGTTCTTGATTTCCAATGCCGTTGGTCCGGGCTTGCCACTCTGGCTGCCTAAGGGAACTATTATTCGGATAGAACTTCAAAACTGGCTTCAAGAGGAATTGTTCAAGCAGGGTTATCAGTTCGTCTTTACACCTCACATCGGGAAGGTTGACCTGTATCGTACCAGCGGGCATTATCCCTATTATGAGCATGGTCTGTTCCCTGCAATGGAGGTTGAGCAGGGTCAGGCGTATCTTCTCAAGCCGATGAATTGTCCGCATCATATTCAGATATACTTATCAGCCCCGCGGACTTATCGCAATTTGCCGCTTCGGCTGGCTGAGTTCGGCACGGTGTATCGTCTGGAACAATCCGGTGAATTATCCGGGCTTATCCGCGTTCGTGGATTTACTCAAGATGATGCCCACATCTTTTGCACCCCTGAGCAACTCCTTGAGGAAGTTGAGTCTTGCGCAAACTTGGCTAAGATGGTCCTTGAGACGGTTGGGCTTAATGATTACCGAGTAAGGATCGGCTTGCGCGACCCGGATAGTAGCAAGTACACGGGTAGTACGGAAAACTGGGACCTTGCCGAGGATAATATCCGTCAGGTGGTCAGAAAACTTCAACTGGATTACACCGAAGAGCCCGGTGAGGCAGCATTTTACGGACCAAAGATCGATTTTATTACCAAGGACTGTATTGGTAGAGAATGGCAACTGGGGACGATACAGGTAGATTACAATCTGCCCGAACGGTTTAATCTGGAATACATAGGTCCGGATAATGCTCCGCATCGACCGATAATGATTCACCGGGCACCTTTGGGATCGTTGGATAGATTTATCGGGATATTGATCGAGCATTATGCTGGGGCATTTCCACTCTGGTTGGCACCGGTGCAGGTAGCAGTGCTACCGGTCAGTGAAAAATCTGCTGAGTATGCCCAGAAGGTGCTGAAACACTTGCGAGATGCCAAACTCCGTGCCGAGGTTGATACAAGCCCGGATAAAATCGGTGCAAAAATTCGGCGATGGACAATGGAAAAGGTCCCCTACATGTTCATCATTGGTCGGCGTGAAGTTGTAAACGAGACTGTCTCGGTGAGGAAGAGAAAAATTGGCCAGGTGGGAACGTTCCAGTTGACGGAAGTAATTGAACTGCTCAAGATAGAAAGGGACTCGCGAGGCAGCAAGGAAGCGTTTGCTGATGCAGCTGGTGGGTAGATAAAATATTGTAAAATATATTCGGGCAAGGAATGTTTATGGTAATTAGTATTGATGATTGATTTAAGGAGGTAGGTACCATCGCAGGAGAACTTCGTCGTAATGAGCGTATTCGTGTTTCGCCGATTCGGCTGATTGATGCCGATGGTCGGCAGGTGGGGATAGTTGATACCCGTAAGGCAATCGAGATGGCAAGGGCGGTTAA
>JAGHBS010000101.1 GCA_021160865.1 Planctomycetota bacterium
ACATTATCGTTAGCGTTTATGTCGGAGACGAATCTGAATCTGCAGAAGAGCGAGAATACTCGTTCAGCAATGGGTGCACGCCTGGCAGCTGAAAGCGGGTTATCCTTCGCGCTGAATATTCTGAAAGACCTCCAGAGCGAAGGCTGCTGGGAAGGCCAACCTGACATGCTTCAGGTTACCTATGAATATCTCTCCGATAGACTCAATGACACGCCTAATACTCACGGCGTACCCGTTATGCACTGTTCCGGTGCGATCTTCACGCCGCAGATTTCTCTCGGTGAAGGGGCAGGGAGTTTCAGCTTCATTATCACGAAGATTGACGATAGTACGCTCCGCTTACTGGTGACGGGCTTTTCAGGCTCGTACAGGCGACAATTGGCTGTCAACCTCCGCGTCAATGAGGATGAGCGGGTGCTTTACTATTCCGTTGCCAGTCGTTCACGGGTGATTATCACGGACAATGCCGTTATCGATGGTGATGTTTGCAGCACCTGGGATCGAACCCGAATCGGTTCATACGATATTCCTCCAATCCTCATGGAACCTGGCACAAGGGTAAATGGCAAGGTGATAACCACACTAAGTAAGTCCGAATTTGACCAGCACGGTTCGGGTGATTATATCGAAGGCGAACATGAGGGGATTGTTTACGATGAACCAGAATTCGCCCAGTACACCACCGATGATTTCGATACCTCCGAATACAGGGTTGGCACGGTTGATATTACTACGCTTGATCCACCAGATTATTGGTTGATAGATGATCCGTTCCCTGATATCAGCAAGATAAGGCGGCGGATCGATAGACCAGTCTATGAAAATCGTACTTTTGACAATATCTATATTCCCGTCGGCTACAATCCCAAGTTCATAAATTGTACCTTCAAAAGGATTACCTATATTGATACCGACGAAATCAAGACTCTTGATGAGTGGTCGCACAATTTCTATCACGAGCATGCCATCCCCGGTAGAGAGTATTACAGCGATGATCCCGATAATGAATATTCCAATAATGTCATATTTGAGAATTGCACCTTTGAAGGTCCGATTATCACGGCTGTTCCCCGCGATTACTGGTGGAGCAAGAATGCTCTCACTTTCGAGGGAACGACCACCTTCAGAAACATTTATATTGCCCGAAAGTACCATACTGGCACCGAATTTTGGCGTGGATATAGGCGGTCGAGGGTACGACGATGAGGAAAACCCCGATAGCAAACTGACCGGTATAATCGTCGGCGGTATCGTTGATGTTAGAGGAACCGCTAATATCGAAGGGACTATCCTGAGCATGTATTATCCGGATACCGACCGTGGAACTGCAGCAAGATACTACGGTACCAATATCGGCTACTACAACGACGGTGGTGAGGCAGGCGATTCAGGTATACCCGGGGATATCCGCATCGTGCCGCACCCTGATTATAAGTTACCATTTGGCATCCGAAAGAGATACACACTAACTGTCATCCCCGAATCGTACGAGGAGGTTAAATAGCACCACGGCAAAAAGGTCTTGGCTTTATTCTGCAGTTGTTTTTCGTGCCTTCCAGGTTCGGCTGTCGATTACCTCGCCGGTTGGTGTGATAGCCTTCATTGAGCAGGTATCGGCTTTGATTTCAAAGATGCAATAGTGCAGCGTGGCGTGAAAAACTTTCGAATATGGATTTTGCTTCTTTGCTTCTTCGGTCTTTTTATATCGTGGGGCACCGGCACCGCCTGAGATGATGTGCGTAAGTCCGTTAGGTAGTTCTGATCGCTCATAAACGTGATCATGTCCGCAGATGTAGGCCGTTGTCTTGTATTTTGCCAGCAATGGTACCAATACATCGCGGGCCTGGCGGACGGGCTTTTCCCGGGGCTGATTTGTCTCTTCATCAAGTCTGCCGTGATAACTTGATGAATAGGCAGGGTAATGGTTGAAGAAGAAGATGAACTTCGCCTTGGATTTTTCCAGCGTTTTTTCAAGCCATCTGTAATTCTCACTGTCTTTCGAGAAGTCCTGCGCCCCATCGATGCCGATAAAGAGCACACCGTTGATTTCCTGTGACCAGTTCTTGCTCTTACCATCCTTGCTGGGGGTATAGAATAACTCATCGTACAAAGGGGCATTTGCTTCATGATTGCCAATGACACTGTAGAAGGGGATTGCTGCAAGGAGTTTCTTGGCTGGTGCGAAAAATTGTTCATCCCATTCCCAATCGTTTCTGCCGTAGTGAACCATATCTCCGGAGAAGATGATCAAATCGGGTTTCTCTTCAAGGACGGCATTGGCTACCTTTGCCCAATCTTCTATGTTCGTCCTACTATCGCCCAGGGCAGCGAAGCGGAGTTCATCTGGTTTTAATGATAGAGTTGCACGGAAATTAGTCGGTCGGGTTTTAAAATTACCCAAGCAGGCTGTCATACGATAGATGGCAGTGATTTTTCTTTTGTCGAGGCTTGCGACAGGTGGACTTGTCTTGATGCAAAAGCGATGTATCATGCCACGATTTGATTTCCATATTTGCGGATTTATTGTCCTTGCTTCTGCAGAAGGTCGCCAGAGTATTACCTCCGCAGGCATATTTGTTCTGCAGGTGACGGTGAAAAATCCCTCCCCGAAGGCACCAAGTATCGGGCCAGTCTGGATTTTAAGATCCCTCGCCGTCAGCCCAACCAATCGCATTTTTATATCGAGCTGGTAATCTTTTTTCCTTCCTTTGAGGGTAATTTTCCCTAAAAGGGTATTGATACCTTTCTTGAGCATCTTTGCATCAATGGCGGGGTAGGTTTTGTAATTCATCCCTTCCATCGGCGGGATGATGGCTTTGCCATTGAGGAAGAATTTCAGATTGAATCGCGAGCGGGTCGGTAAATTTGGCGTCAATTCCAGGACAATGA
>JAGHBS010000231.1 GCA_021160865.1 Planctomycetota bacterium
GGATATATGTTATCTTCTTGCAAGAGTTTTCGATATAGCAAAACCTATCGATGGCTATCGGAGTCGATTCGGTTTTTCAAGACTTGTTTATTAGTTAGCGTTGCGATACGGTAATTAGCGTGATCGGACTGGCAAGATACAAGACGAGGATTGCGAAGGTCCGCGAGATTATGCGCCTACACAGGGTTGATGCCATGCTTTTGAGCAACCCTGTCAGCGTGCGGTACTGTTGCGGATTTACGGGGGAGGATTCTTTTCTCCTGCTATCAAGGCGTTCAGCTATTTTGTTAACTGATGGACGATTTGCTGAACAAGCAAGAATTGAAACTCAGGGGGTCAAAATTATTATCAGACACGAGCGGGTAGTTCCTGCCATCGCCAAGATATTAAAACGAAGGAAAATATCCAAGATAGGGATTGAAGCAGATAATCTCACCGTTGCTTTCAGGAATCAGTTAGCGTCGGTTGTAAAGTCTATAAGAATTAAGCCTCTTGAAGGGGTGGTAAGTGGACTTCGGCAGGTTAAGGATGATGAGGAGATATCGGCTATTCGTGCTTCGATACGTGTAGCCGAGGGGGCGTTTCGGGCATTAATTTCGAAAGGGGCGAAGGGTTTCATCGGAAAGACTGAGCAGCAAATAGCGGCTGAACTTGAATACCTTATGCGCCAGGGTGGTGCGGAAAGGGCAGCATTTGACACCATCGTGGCAAGAGGGGCACATGCGGCTTTGCCTCATTATCGACCTGGCGGGGTAGGGGGTAGAGGTAGCCAGGTAAAGATTCGCGCGGGCGATGCGGTTTTAATCGATTGGGGAGCAGTGGTAAATGGTTATTGTTCAGACTTGACCCGCATGGTTTTCATAGGTAAAATCCCGCCTCGAATTGGCAAGTTATATGAAATTGTCTTATCGGCTCAGCAATCTGCTTGTGAGGCAGTTCGGGCAGGTGTGAGTATAGGATTTGTTGATGCTGCTGCCCGTGATGTGATTTCAGCGGCAGGATATGCAAAAGCATTTACACATGGGCTTGGTCATGGGATTGGGCTGGAAATACACGAATTGCCTCACCTGGCACGTGGTATTGAGCATAAGCTGACCGAGGGAATGGTTATTACAATCGAGCCGGGTATTTATTTACCACGAATGGGTGGAGTGAGAATTGAAGATGATTACGTAGTGTGCAAAGACGGTGCAAAGAGGCTTACCACCCTCACCAGAGACGCAGAGGAGATGATTCTGGTATAATTTGGAAAAATGGAATAAGGACGATAGGTGGAATTATCATGGATATCGAACATATAAGAGAACTGATTCGTCTAATGGTTGATAATGATCTGGCTGAACTTGACATCACCGATGGTGAAAGCAAGATAAAATTACGTCGTGGTACGGTGTCGGAAGCATCAGGGATGTATGTACCATTATCGTCATCAGCAGCGGCGGTGCCACCTGTCCAACCAGCCCAGCAGGTAGGTTCGGCCAAACAGGAGGCAGAAACTGCTTCAAAGGCTGAGGAAGAACTTATCGAGATAACCAGCCCGATGGTCGGAACTTTCTACGCTGCTCCAAGTCCGGATTCGGATCCATATGTAACCGTTGGTTCTACCGTTGGAGAGGATACTGTCGTTTGCATCGTCGAGGCAATGAAGGTGATGAATGAGATAAAGGCGGGCTGTCGAGGCACAATTGCTGAAATTTGTGTCAAGAATGCCCAGCCGGTAGAGTTCGGGCAGGTGCTTTTCAAAGTGAAACCCTCCTAATCAGCCAGCATAAGGGCAATGATGCAATGTTTTCACGAATCCTGGTAGCAAATCGTGGTGAAGTCGCACTGCGGATAATCCGAGCGTGCAAGGAATTGGGAATATCCACCGTTGCAGTATTTAGTCAGGCAGATCGCGATGCCAGTTATCTTCACCTTGCCGATGATCGGATATGTATTGGTTCTGGACCATCGGCAGATAGTTATTTAAACATTCCACGGATAATAGCGGCAGCAGAATTGGCTGACGTGCAGGCGATACATCCGGGGTACGGCTTCCTGGCTGAAAGTTCACACTTTGCCGAGATATGCCGGAGCTGCAAGATTGAGTTTATCGGACCTTCAGTTGAGTCCATGAAATTGCTGGGAGATAAGATAGAAGCAAAGAAACTCGCTCGTGCTGCTCGTGTACCTACTGCGCCAGATAGCGACGGTCCAGTCGAAACTGTTGAAGATGCCGTCAGGATTGCTGAGCAGATAGGATATCCCGTTGCCCTCAAGGCTGCTGCTGGTGGGGGAGGTAGGGGAATTCGATTCGCACATAATGAAGCAACATTGCGCTCACTATTCAAGCAGGCACAAAGCGAGGCAGAAATCGCCTTCAAGGATGGCAGACTTTATCTGGAAAAATGCATCGATAATTTTCGTCATATCGAAGTGCAGATACTCGGTGATATGCATGGAAATGTCATCCATCTTTATGAGCGTGATTGTTCTGTCCAGCGGAGAAAGCAAAAGGTTATCGAGGAAACCCCTGCCTGCAATCTCGACGACGATTTACGAGAAGAGATATGTCAAGCGGCGGTACGATTAGCAAAGGAAGCTGGCTATTACAATGCTGGTACCGTTGAGTTTATGCTCGATGAGGAAACCAATAATTTTTACTTCCTCGAAGTAAACACACGTATCCAAGTTGAACATCCCATTACGGAAATGACAACCGGGCAAGACCTTGTAAAATGGCAGTTGAAGATAGCGGCTGGTGAACCGCTGGATATAAAACAAAGTGATATTCGTCCGCGGGGACATTCAATAGAGTGTCGGATTAATGCTGAGGACCCCGATAATGGCTTTCGACCTTCGCCCGGCCGGATAGAAGCGTTCTGCGCACCTGGAGGATTGGGCGTACGATGGGATAGCCACGTCTATCAAGGGTATGTCATTCCCCCAACCTATGATAGTCTGATTGGAAAACTTATTACCTATGGAAAGGATAGGGATACTGCAATAGCGATTATGAAACGTGCATTAGATGAGTTCCTCATTTATCCAACGAAAACTACTATTGGGCTCTGCAAGAAAGTTTTGAATCACCAGGCGTTTCAGCAAGGCAGATATAATACGAAGTTTGTCGAACAGGAAATCCTTTCTGGCGAACAGGTGATGGACAGGGTCTAACTATGAGCGGAAATAAAAGATATAATGCGGTGGTAGGTCAATCAGGCGGGCCAACGGCGGTGATTAATCAATCGCTTGTCGGGATTATCGAAGCCGTTAAGCAGCACGATGATAAAATTAATCGTTTGCTTGGTGCCCGCTTCGGCACGAGGGGAATTATTGAGGAAAACTTTGTTGACCTGACCGATTTGGAGTTCCCATTTCTGGAACGAATTGCCCAGACACCATGTGCAGCACTGGGTTCGACGCGAGACAAGCCCGATGAGCAATACTGCAAGAGAATTTTCAAGGTCTTTGAGAAAAACGACGTTCATTACTTTTTCTACATCGGCGGCAACGATTCAGCAGATACGGCCAGGATAGTAGCCGAGATGGCCCAGCAAGAGGGGTATGATCTTCGTGTTTTCCATATCCCCAAGACCATTGATAACGATCTTCGCGTGACGGATCACTGTCCGGGCTACGGCTCAGCCGCAAGATTCGTAGCCGCTGCGGTTATGGGCGATGGACTGGACAATGCCTCACTGCCGGGAATAAAAATCGATGTAATCATGGGAAGGAATGCTGGCTGGCTTGCCGCTTCAACAATTCTGGCAAAGAAAGATGAGTCCGATGCCCCGCACCTGATTTACGTTCCCGAATCGCCCCTGACAAAAGAGCAATTTATTAACGATGTGAGCGAAACTTACAATAAATACGGTCGTTGCCTTGTATGCGTTTCAGAAGGAATTGTTGATGAAAACGGTCAGCCCTGGTCGAAGAAAATATCAACACAGATGGAACGTGATGCCCACGGCAATATCCAACTGGCTGGTAGCGGAGCGTTGGGAGATTACCTCGCACAGCTCGTAAGAACCGAAATTGCAGAAAAGAGGGGCGAGAAACTGCGCGTCCGTGCCGATACCTTCGGGTACTTGCAGCGAAGTTTTCCGGGATATGCCTCACTGGTTGACCAGGCTGAGGCACGTCTTGCCGGCAAAACCGGCGTGGAATATGCCTGCTCGGACGACTACCAGACCGGCTCAGTTGCATTTAGACGAACGGGCAATGGTGATAATTATGCTATCGAATGTTTCCGTGCTGAATTGCAAGATGTGGCAAAGGAAACTAAACCACTTCCTGCTGAATACATCAATGAAAAGGGCAATGGCATTACCGAGGAATTTCGAGAATATGTCAGCCCACTGGTCGGGGAACTACCTGCAATTGCAAAGTTGCCTTGAGGGTAATTAGCCAATCGCACCTTTTCAGATGATCGGGTGATTATGATTCTTTCCTCGGCGCATTTTGCTCATGCATTGTTTGATAATAATCCTTATCACCCCGACGGACGGCTATTACGAGCCCTTCGTCAAGCAACTCGCCCATAATTTTGGCTGCCTCCCAACGATGACATTTCAGCCCGGCTGAGACATCGTCTATCGTGCAGGGTCGGCGACGCAGCATCTCGAGGATATCGTCTCTGCTTACTGAACCAGCCCGTTCGGCAGTGATGGTAGTGGCAGCAACTATCTCGGTATTGGGACCTATGATTCTTGCTATTTGCTCGAGTCTTTCTGGACCGACTGGCTGGACCCACCTCTCTGATGGCGGCCGAGTGGCGGTATTGAGGTCAACATGCTCGAAGCCGATTTCGTCAATAATCGCCTTTATCTTACGAACCTGCCGGTCGGAATCGTTGATACCTGCGATAAGGAATACCTCCAGACGAATCTGTCCGGGAAACTCCTGCTTGACGGCCTTTAGTCCGTCGATAATGCTCTGGAAGGTAATTTCCGGACAAGGCCTGTTTATCTGCTGAAAAGTCTGCTCATCACCAGCATCGAGTGAAGGGACGAGGAGGTCGACAGCCATTATTTCCGAACGAACATCCTTGCGCGACAGCAGCGAACCGTTGGTAAGCAATGCCAGGGGGATATCAGTCATCTGCTTTATCGATGAGATGATTTTGCCAAGTTCGCTGTGGAGTGTCGGCTCGCCTGAGCCCGAAAGCGTTATGTAATCGCACTCCAGACCTGATGCGAGTTTATCGGACAGTTCAGCCAGCACCTCCTCGGTAGGGGCGTACACCTTTCGTTCAACAGTCTTTAGGGTAGTCTTGCCGAGTTGACAATAAACGCAGTCGAATGAGCAGGTCTTGAATGGTATAAGGTCCACGCCCAAACTTCTGCCCAATCGACGTGAAGGAACAGGGCCATAGATGTATCTGTGTCGTTTCGAAGTCATTTTTCATATCCTTTACGGTATTTCATAATTACATTCGCGATCACGATTATTGACCCACAAGCTGAGTTCGCACCTGCTGCTGAAGCAAGATGATTTTCCCACGAATCATACCGAGGAACTCATCTGCCGGTAGCGAGGCAAACTCTTCCCGATGTATGGGTGTATCATATACTACCACAATTCTTCCGGGTGCAGGTAGCAATTTGGTTTTCGGCCAGAGATCGAATGCCCCTTCGATGAGTGTTGGGACTACCCAGTCGGCAGCCCGTTTGGCAAGCATCGCCACGCCGGGTGAAAAGGGTCCTATCGAACCATCCCGCGTGCGTGTCGCCTCGGGGAAGACGGTTAATTGCTCGCCTCGCTTCAGCCGTCTCAGCGCCTCTTTCAACGCACCGGTATCGGCTGATGCCCGCTTTACAGGAAACGCACCGAGCGATCGGATAAGACGACCGAATATCGGCGGAGTAAACAAATCCTCCCTTGCCATATAGTTCATCGGACGAGATAGTCCCACTGCAACCAAAACCGGATCAAGGAAACTCTGGTGATTGCAGATATAAAGCACCGAGCCGGTTGATGGTTCATGATGCCGATTGAATGCACGCGTCCGCCACCATGTCGAAAAAGCTATCCAGCAGCATACATGGCAGAGTTTGTACCACCATCCTGCTTCAGGTACACCAGCAGGGGCTCGCCACCAACGCAAAACCGGATTGGGATATGATGGTAGTCCCTTCATCCTACGGCTCTTGCATACTGATATAATTTCTCTATCACCTCGTCAGCGGTCATGTTAGTAGTATCAATTTCAATGGCATCGGGCGGCTTGGTAAGAGGAGCGACTTCACGGCTGCGATCTCGCTCATCGCGGGAGCGAATCGCCTGGAGTACTTGCTGGTAGTCCGCTTGCTGGCCACGGGAAAGCATCTCTTTGTATCGCCGATTAGCACGGACCTTGCAGGAGGCATCGAGATAGAACTTCAAATCCGCATCTGGAAAGACGACCGTACCCTGGTCTCTGCCTTCAGCCACCACGCCACCGGTAGATTGCAAAAGGTGTTTTGCAATTTTTCGCTGGAGATTAACGAGGATGTCCCGCACTTTTGGGCAGCGAGCAATGTAATGAGACTTTTCACTAACTTCACTGGTGCGAATCTGCTCGGAAACGTCGCTGCCATCGAGAATCACCTGCATATCGCCATGAGAATAATCAAGCCGAAGGTCTATTCTTTCAGCCAGTTCAGCCAGCGCCTTTTCGTCCTCGAGGTCAATACCTGCTTGAATGGCGGCAAGGGTAACGGCACGGTAAGTTGCCCCGGTGTCAAGGTATGAGATACCGAGTTTCTTTGCCAAACCTTTAGCCACCGTCGTCTTGCCTGCACCAGCTGGTCCGTCTATGGTAATTATCATAAATGAAGTTATACTTTATTTATCCTGAATGGTGTAGAGAGATGTTCAAACATTCACTCTATACGGGGAAAATTGTGATGAAACAAGCGGCTATCATAATCTTGGCAATAATGATAATACTCGTTGGTTGTAATAACTCCAACCAATCGAAGCAGGCATCGTCGGACAACGAGTTTATCCCAAGGGAACAGGCTAAGAAGATTCTGTGGGACTTACCCGAAGTTGTGCAATGGTCAAACGAAGTAAGAAGGAAATATCACGGTAAGGTAGTTCCTGTCTGTACGGTTGAGCGGACACCTAAACAATGCCTTGATAGCGGAGAAAAGCCGGCGTGGATTTTCTATTTTGGCCTGTCAAGCCCTGATGAAACAATCCTCTGGAATCGATTCAGGGTTGATGCCCAGAATGCGGCAGTTGGAGTTTGGGACCCATTTAGTGGTAAATATATATCGCTTGAGAAGTGGCGCAAGAAGAATCGGCTTCGTCAACGGAGGTAAAAGTTTCAAAGGGCTCGCAATATACATTGGTGAAAGTCCCCTGGCTTAGTCAGGGGACTTTCACCAATAATTTTTTTCGATTTTTAGAAACTTTATTACCTATCAGATTGTTCTTCTTTCGGCGCTCCGGGCATTGAGGCAAGGTGTTCATACATCTGCCAGCGGGCATTAAGATTTTGCTGTGCCTGTTGAAGGAGACGCTCTGCCTGTTCGGGGTTGGTCGTAGTGAGCATTTTGAAGCGAGTTTCGTTATAGGCGTAATCCTTCAGGCTTATTGAAGGCGCCTTGCTATCAAGTTGAAGCGGATTTTCGCCCCGAGCAGCTCGACGAGGATCATAGCGATAAATCGGCCAGGCACCGGATTGAACTGCACGCTTTTGCTGATCCAATGCAGTTCGCATGTCTATCCCGTGAGCGATGCAATGGCAGTATGCGATTATAATGCTCGGGCCATCGTAGCTTTCTGCCTCAACGAACGCCTTTACGCATTGACTATCATTTGCCCCCAATGCAACTTGTGCGACATAAACATTTCCATAGGTCATAGCAAGCATACCAAGGTCTTTTTTAGGTAGGGGCTTTCCGCCGGCTGCAAACTTGGCTACTGCTGCTTGTGGCGTTGCCTTGGAACATTGACCACCGGTATTGGAA
>JAGHBS010000131.1 GCA_021160865.1 Planctomycetota bacterium
CTCATCTGGGCAACTCTTTATATGCTCATTCAACTTTAGCACTGGTAGTTTGATTGTCAGGCTTGGCGGTGGCAGTGGATTTGCTGGTTGGTTTAGGTTTAGTAGATGCTTTGGTAGAAGCAGGTACGGTAGAAGCCGATGGCTTCGATGCGTGGGGCCCGGTGCTTATAGATGGTGGGGTTGAATTTAATGTCTTATTATCAGCGGTGCGTTTTTCACCATCTTGATTGGACTTCTTTTCGACGGATGATTGAATCTGCCACATCAGCAGCATCGTCGCACCGCTGATGATGAGTGCTATCCATAATAGTCGGCGAGTGTTCACCGTGGGAAATCCCTTACCTAACCTTACTTACCTTCACGGAGACGATTGCCAAGGTAGTCTTCCAGTTCCTTTATTGCATGTATCTTTTCGATGGTCTTTTCTACATCGTATTCGACGCGAATGAACCTCACGAGCCCCTCTTTGAGGATTACATACGATGCCCGTGGATCACCATCTCGGGGCTGACCGACTGAGCCGACATTGATGAGAACTTTCAATCTATCCATCTCATAGACATTGTCAAGTTCATCCGGGCTATAAAAATCCGGAGTGGACAGAAACACGCCCGGAATATGAACGTGTCCTATCAGGCAGGCTCTTTCGAACCGATCGAATAGTGATTGGATTTTTGCTGGTGAATTATAGACATCGTCGGGAAAGACGTATTCGCTGATGGGTCTTCGTGGTGAGCCATGAGCAAAGACTACCTTACCGATGGGCGATTGATCCTCGGGTAGTTCCGCCTTGACTGGAAGCAGGCCGAGGAATTCCCATCGTTGACGGCGAAGTTGAGCATCTCGTTCTTCCTCAAGTAGCTTTCGTGTCCAGAAACATGCATTTTCGGCACCGAGATTGAAATTAGTTGGTTCGTACATAACGGCGAAGTCATGATTTCCCATCAGGGTTATTTCACAGTGCGATTGGATAAGATCGAGGCATTGGCATGGATCGGGTCCATAGCCAACCGTATCACCAAGGCAGACGATTTTATTTACACCTCTGGCGGATATATCTTCCAGCACTGCCTGGAGGGCTTCGAGGTTTCCGTGAATATCGCTTATTACTGCAATCGGTTCCATTGCCCTTTCACACTCCCGATAAGTTCATTATGCTATTATTTACTGATGGTGATTGTCAAAACCTTTGACAAAAACGACCATGCTGAAATATTAAATGCGACTTTTATCAAAAGGAGAATAAGCGATGCTGAAACATTGCATCATCGCTATAGGGTGTGTGTTATTAGCCATTTTGTTGGTGATTTCTGTCGCTGGCTGTAAGAAGAAAAGCAATGTTGATCTGGTTATCATTAGCCCGCATAACAAGAAGATACAAACGGAGTTCGAGAATGCCTTCAGGAAATGGTACAAGAGCCGATTCGGCGAGGATGTGAAGATTGAATGGCGGGACGTCGGGGGGACCACATCCATTACGCGATTCCTCCTTAGTCAATACACACGTGCCAATAGCAGCGGGATTGATTTGTACTTCGGTGGAGGTGCACCAGACCATAAGTTCCTTGCTGATAATAGTATAACCGTGAGGGTGGTTTTACCGCCCCAGCTGCTTGAGAAGATTCCCGCCGTCATCGGTGGTATCCGGCAATACGACCCGGCAGGACGCTGGTACGGTGCTGCGATGAGTTGCTTCGGGATTATCTACAATGCAAAGTTGCTTCGGGCGAATGATTTACCAATCCCTCGAACGTGGGACGACCTCGCCTCGCCTGCGATGTACAATCGAATTGCTGCTGCCGATGCCACCCAATCCGGCAGTGCCCGGGCAGCATACGAGATGATTGTCCAATCGTCTCCGAGCTGGCAGGCAGGATGGGCGAAGTTGCTAAAAATTTTCGGCAATTGCAAGCGGTTCACCTCCAGTGCCAGTGATATCCCTACCGACGTTGCCAACGGTGAAATCCTCGCAGGTGCAGCCATCGACTTCTATGCCTATGATCAAATTGCCGTATCGGGGAAAGACCTTGGATTTACCATCGTCCGAGGTGCCACCGCCTTTACGCCTGATCCCATCAGCATGCTTCGCGGTGCACCCCACGCGCAAATTGCCAAACGGTTTATAGAGTTCGTGCTTTCCAGGCAGGGTCAATGCCTCTGGTGCTTGCCGCCTGGTGAACCGATGGGACCTGAGAGGTACGCACTGTACCGTCAGCCCGTCCGACGCGATGTGTATGAAAAATATGCCGATAAGATGCTCAAGCCGCTGGTAAATCCCTTCACCTACTCTGGTAATTTCAGGTTCGATGAATCCAAAGCCGCTATCAGGATAAGCCGACTCTGGGCTCCCTTGATGAAGGCTGCTGCCATCGACAGCGCCGCCCAGCTCCACAAGGCATGGAAGGTCATCATAGATTCTGGTCAACCTGCTGATTTGCTCAAGGAATTTTCCCGCCTGCCTGACGATTTAGCCGATGAACAAACCGCATTGAAGACCGCCAAGAAACTCACCGACCCCAAACAGCGGGAATTGATTACGAGTAAATGGCAGCGGTTCTTCCGCGACAAGTATAATCGGATAATCTCCAGGCAGGGAAAATAAGACGATGCGAAACTGGCGACGATACATCCTCGCCGTTATCTCTGCAGGATACCTGTTTTGCTTTCTGATTGTCCCGGTGATAATGAGTATCAAGTCGGGCTTTTACGAGGATGGCAGGCTCACTTGCTTCTGGCTCGGACGGGTCTTTTCTGACCTTGCCACACGGGAAGGGTTCATAAACGCACTTTTAGTAGCAGCAACTACGACAGCGGGGGTGTTCGTCCTGGCGATACCACTGGCGGTGATTGCCGATAAGTACGATTTTCGTGGCAAGCGATTAGCCTCGGCGATGCTGATGGTACCCATGATCCTGCCGCCGTTTGTTGGTGCCCTTGCCGTTAGAAAACTACTTGCATACCAGAGTGGGTCGGTAAATCTAATCCTGCATGCGATAGGCTTACCGAAAATTGACTTTCTCGGTAGCGGCTTCGGCGGCGTGGTGATACTGGAGATACTCCACCTTTACCCGATTATGTACCTCAATGCCTTGGCGGCATTGGGCAATGTCGATCCAGCCATGATTGAATCTGCCCGGAGTTTCGGCGCATCGGGCTGGCGGATATTCCGCAAGATCACCTTGCCGCTAATCCGTCCGGGGATATTCGCCGGTGGAACTATCGTGTTTATCTGGTCGTTTACCGAGTTGGGTACGCCGTTGATGGTCGGGTATGAGCAGGTCTTACCCGTGCAGATATTCCACGGGCTCAATGAACTGGACACCTCGCCGAAGACATTTTCGATGGTCTTTGTGATGCTTTCATCGGCAGTGGGGCTTTACGCAATCGGGAAAATACTTTTTGGCAAGGCAGCTGCCACATCGCCACGTGCAACGGCAGCAACGGCGAAAAGGGCTGGAACTGCAACGACGATAATAATCTGGTTCATCTTCGGGCTCGTTACGATCCTGGCAATGATGCCGCACATTGGAGTAGTTTTGCTGGCCTTTGCCCGACGATGGAGTGGGACGATATTGCCCGTCAGCTATACCTTCGAGCATTTTCGTGGTATCTTTAGCCAATCTATCACGTGGAACAGTATCGTCAATTCCTTACATTATGCATCATTGGCTACGGTGATTGACGTTATCTTCGGGTTGATTATCGCATACCTGGTGATAAGGGCGCAGATCAAAGGGGCGACGATTCTCGATTCGCTCGCTATGATGCCCCTTGCCGTGCCGGGTTTGGTAATAGCGGCTGGCTATGTGGCGATGACGGCAGGGGGACTGTTAGCAAGTATCGGTCCGCGGTTCGACCCGACGTTGATAATCATCCTTGCTTATAGCGTCCGCCGATTACCCTATGTGGTTCGTAGCATATCGGCTGGCTTACAGCAAAGCCCGGTGGCACTTGAAGAGGCTGCCCGAAACGTCGGGGCAGGCCCGATGAAGACAACGCTTCGAATAACCATACCATTGATTTCAGCCAACATCCTTGCCGGTGCAATCCTCGCCTTTTCCTTTGCCATGCTTGAGGTATCCGATTCGCTCATCCTCGCCCAGACGCCACAGTTCTATCCTATAACTAAGGCAATCTATACCCTGGCAGGTCCTGCCGATACCGTCAACTTAGCAGCAGCCATGGGCACGCTTGGGATGATGCTCCTGGCTGGTACGCTTATTATCGCTAACCTGCTTCTGGGCAAACGCCTCGGTGCAATGTTCAGGGTGTAAGTAAAGATTAGAAGATGATTAGAAAGGGTGAATATATGATTGATGCGATTATCTTCGACTGCGACGGCGTGATAATTGATTCCGAACCCATCCATCTTGCCTGTTTCCGAGAAGTCCTCAAACAAGAGGGGCTGGAATTGTCCGACGAAGATTACTACGACAAATA
>JAGHBS010000111.1 GCA_021160865.1 Planctomycetota bacterium
TGCTCGTACATGGGTCATCGAGGATTCCCCTGCCGGTATTATCGCCGCCAAGAAAGCGGGCTGTAAGGTCCTCGCCATCACCAATGCCTACAACCGCTCCAGCCTCACCAACGCCGACAAGGTAGTCAACTCCTTATCCGAGATTACTATAGAGATGCTGGGATAAAAGCAGGTAAAAGAATTCTTCTCCCCCTTCATTTCCAAAGTAGCTTTACGAATTCAGCTTCAGTAAGACCGGCTTGCTTTATCTGTTTTCGGAGCAATCCTTTCTTAAGATTCTTGCCCTTGTGTACGGGAATAGATAGATGGTAACGCCACCCTTTCTTCCGAAGGATGTAGTGTGAACCTTTTTTCCTTACAATAGTGAATCCCGCCCTCTCAAATGCACGAATAGCTTCCCATCCATCTATTGCGGGAAGCTTACACATCGACCTCGATCCACCCCTCCTTGATAATGTTATTACCCTCAACAACATCAGGTGTTTTATTCCAGGGAATAGGTTCTCCCATCTCCAAATAAGACTCAATGCAGCCGATGATTGCTTCACGAAGATTTTCTTCTGCCTCTTGCAGGGTATCTCCCTGACTGACGGCGCCAGGCAAAGACGGACTATAGGCTACAAATCCTCCATCCTCATCTTCTTCAATAACACATAAAACCTTGACCTTCTGCTTATGAATGTCTTCTTCATGGCGCTTTATAAACCAAAGCCAACAAGAGTGGTACGGATTTGCGACAGACGGCGTAAGCCTTTTATTGCTATCACCTGGTCTGAAGAATTCGTATATATCATTCCTATCACTGCGATGCGAAGCTTCATATTCAGCAGAGATAATTGCGGGTAAATCTTTTTTTTCGAGTTTTTCGATGACATCATCTGTCGCTAATTGCGTCATTTCTCTGATCCTCCAAGACTAACCTGGGGATTAAACAATTTTATCTTCTGCTTTTCTAAAGATTCACGAAGTCGTCTTATCTTTTCTTTTGCTCTGTTCAAGGTCTTCTCTAAGTCCTTAATGTCCTCAATGTCTATCTGAATCGTAATTCTTTCTTCCTCTGTAGTTTCATCAGGTTTTCTAACCATTATTTCCAAGGTCGCCGTTATAAGACCGTGTCTAATCTCCATATCTTCGGAATAGACGGGGCGAAAGTCCACGGTAGTGTAGCTTCTGAGAAAGCTGGGGACAGCTCCTTCATATATGCGTCGTGCCTTATAGAGAAGTTCCAGTTGGTCAGAGGGTGTAAATAATTGCTCAAGAATCCTTTGTTTGTCGGGAGAGAGTTTCTCTTTTCCTAACTTTTCGGCTTTCTCATCATACATATGGCGCAAATAGTCGACAAAAAATCCACTTTCCCACTCTAATGCTCGTCTCAAGGACTCCAAACGAAAGAAAGGTCTTACAAGTTCTTTGGAGACCCTACCTACATCCTTTTCTTGCAATTCTTTAGCAAGGCTTGCTGCATTATCGTCGAAGCTTAGCGTAAGCTCAGCTTCTTTTAACCATGAAATCATTTTGGTAAGATGCTCATTTTGAGCTTCAACCAAATTAGTGAAATACTCTAACGCACGTTCAGGAGATATGAGCGCCTTGTAGAATCTTACCTCAACTTCTGATCTGTCTATTGTCATAGTATTCGCTCCCACCCCTCAGATTATACATCCAAGGTATTATCATCGACCTTTTTAATACTACGATTGATTATAACGGTGGATGATGATTGTTATTTTGTCAAGAGAAAACCCTAATAGGATTTTCTTTTTACTTTCATTTTCGGGCGCATGCGGTTGACGAAGAAGTATCGAAGGGCGTCGATGTAATGGTCCGGGCCGTCCTTGACGGGTTTATCAGCAGGGGCGGATGAGCCCGGCGGGGGATAGTGATAATCCTGAAATGCCCTTATAAGCCCCTTGCATCGTGGGGAGATTTTTAGCTTCACAGGTCCTGTGGCAGGGGCAAGGGCAGCCCGAATGAGTTCAATTCCTTCTTCAATCGTCGATGCCCGCCAGGTGCAGGTGATCCCTGCTGCTGCCAGTAGTTCAGTACAGGCTGCCCCGCTTGTTGATTCTCTTGCCTTACCGGCAGGGTCAACGTAGGTGATAATCACCTTGCCAGGGTCGCGCTTGAGAATCTCGACGGCGTGCTGGGAAATCGCCAGCCGCACCCTGGCATACTCATCGATTACATGCACTACGCCGTCGGGGCTAACCTGTATCCACAGGCATACCAGCGGGGCAGTGTAGCCGAAGTCTATCGCCCGATATAACGGCCAATCGGGACAGTATTTCACCTCGGCGACGTGAATAGCAGGGTCGAACTGATCGAAGACGCACCAATCGCGCTTAGGACCCAAACAGAGCATCTCTGCTTGCCAGGATGCCTTGCTGGAGCGGGCTTTGATGGCGATGGCATCGTCGATACGGAAAAATCCCTTCGCCTTTTTGGCCTTACCTTGACAATCGTCGAAAAGGGGACAATTTTCACACAGCCTCGAGGCAGGACATTTTTCGATTACTTCCCAGATGCACCATTTGAACAGCCTGAACGCCTTTTTCTCGATGGCTTTGCTGACGAGTTTTTCCATCAGTCCGCCCGGTCGGTGGAGTGTCGAAAATACCTCGATACCTGCACGGGCACGGTCGGACGAACGCGTGGTGAACTGCAATGCCGACCAGACCTCCGGATCGAATAAGTCAACCTCATCGCATCGGATCTTCTCGACGTGCAAGCCCCTGACAGCCCGCTGGGATTGGCTAAGCATCCTTATATCCGCCCCGGTGATAAGGTGAATCCGCTGGCGGGTCATCTTCCCTTCGAGTAAATCCTTCAGCAGGTCGCGCGAGAGGAACTGACGGAGGTAATCTGCCAGCCGATCGGACTGATCGAAACTGCCGCCGAGGATTCGGATATTTATCGGGGCTTTGTAAATCGCATCGAGCAACGAGGCGATGGCAGCCAACATGGTCTTTCCACCACCACGATTCGCCCAGATGAGAAAATCCCTCGTCGAATCGCTATTTTCCTCCAGGAAACTGGCAGCGAGGTAGTCCAGCGGGGCATTGTGCGATGGACAGATTGCCTTATCGGGTATGGTTATACCCAGAAAGGTCTTGACCCATTTTTTCAACTCTCGACGTGATTTCGGGCGACGTTCCAATAAACGACTCAGAGATTTATCCTTTTCTTTCGCCATAAAAAATCCCTCATGAATGGTTTCGAAATGCGGATGGTACCGAAAGTAGTTTCTTGCAGGTTTCCCCAACTCGTGCGAGGTAATAACAATATCTCTGACTTGGTCCTTCGAATTGTCCGTAATAAGTCATCCCAGCCAGTTGGAAGAATGGATGGACAGCCCCCATTGCAGCAAGGGCTTCTACCAAGGGGGTTGATGCGTGAGTAAGGGCATGCTTGACCAATCTTACGGCAAGACCACAACCACGATATATCGGGTGGACGATTACGCGGGAGATGCATTCGAGTTCCTGATTGAGTCGGGCTACTGCCAGGCGACGATTTGCACCAGCGTACCTGCCATCGGTTGCAACGTTCCTTCCCCTGCAATTCAATACCGGTGGTGAAACCACCAGCACTGCAGCGATATCAGGCCAGCCCGGCTTGCGATGCCTTCGAGGGACCGGTATCGTCCAGATACGCTTCAACGCCGCCGGCCGACCGGCAAGATAATGAAACCTTCCGAGTTCGTGGTAATCGGCAATCTTACCAGGTTTGATTTGCCAGCGTCTTGAAGGATGCTTCCGAACGGACTTGACGGTAGTATCGTCCAACTCGAAGCAGGGTCGGTTTAGCGGCTTGATGATGATTCTATCGGGAGCGAGGAATTTCATCAGTTCTCGCTTGGGGGTGGAGATGAGCAAAGAAAGATTGTATTTCGATGCCAATTTTCTCACGCCGACACAAAGTACCTGTGCGGTCGGATCATCAAGGGTCGAAGCAAATTCGTCTGCGAGGATTAATCTCCTCTTCGGTGAATGAAGTGCTTGCCAGATCGCCTTTGCCGTTGCCAGCCGATACATCTGCCCGCCCGAAAGATTCTTTGCAGGTCTGATAAGCACGGTGGCTTCAGCCAGTCCGCAACGCGAGAGGATCTCAAGCTTCTCTTCAAGTAATCTTCCTTTCAAGCAACGAATCACAGGACGACTTTCGCGTTTTAAAGATTCGGTGTTGAGAACGATAGCATGGGGTTCTGCCGCAGCGGCTGCATTGATTAAGGTGGTCTTGCCCGAGCCACTCGGACCAATTACCACTACGATTTGTCCGGGAGATATTTGCAGGTGAAAATCCTCATAAAGAACCTCTCTCAGGCCGTCCGAACGGTCCAGGCCGAACATCTTGCGGATCGTCGAGATGTCCGGATAATCTTCGAACTGCTCGCCAGTGGTATCCCAGGCTGCGCTAACGGAAATGTGCCAGTGGGCATGTTTCATAACGGCTGGTGGATGATGGGATGTCTATCGGGGATTAGTTGCTACCGATTAGTGATGGATAGTTCTTCTTGAGGTTTTTGACTCCAGCAGCTATCGCACGGACCTGTGTGAGGGTCTTACGAACAGTATGGTAGGATAAATTAGTCTCGCTGGCGACGGCTCGGATTGATTTGCCTTGAAGGATATGAGCCTTTGCGATGGCCAATTGGGTGGGGTTCAACAACGGTAAGATTCTTGCTGTATCTATGAAATCGGGCGAATTGATGCGTTTGAGCAGTTTACGTACCCTTTTGCGAAGGGTAGAACCCCTGACACCGGCGATTCGGGCAATCATCTCGGCCGATTGACCATTGATTACTACTGCCTTTATCAGGTCACGATCCTCCGGCGCCAGTAGATCAGCACGGGCTGCTATAATATCATCGTTGCGAAGGGTTCGTAATTGCTTCTGGCGTGCAATCGAATCGTTCAGTGGTAGAACCATTTTTTTCTCTCCGAAATGCTTCCCCGTTTGGGAATATTTTTGTGAAAGCAATCTTGTCTTATACTCGTATAATTATACGCAAAGTATGATAA
>JAGHBS010000020.1 GCA_021160865.1 Planctomycetota bacterium
ATATAAAGGCCCGCCAGATGAGGCGCAAATATAAGCAACTCAAATCGCAAGGCAAAGAGCAGGAAGCCCTGAAGGTAGCGAAGGAATTGCTGAATTTCGAACTGGAAATGTATGCCGAGCGGGCAAAGAACTATCCGACAGACCTGTCGATAAGATATGAACTGGGCGTCAGGGAATTTACCGCTGGGAAGATAGACGATGCCATTACTTCGTTCCAGAAAGCCCGACAAGACCCCCAGCACAGGATATCGGCGTTGACATATCTTGGACAGGCGTTCGAAAAGAAGGGCTGGTACCCCGAGGCGATTAATAGTTATCGTGCTGCGCTCGAGGCAGAACCTTCCGAATCCCGCGCAAAGGAAATCCGCTATTACCTTGCTCGGGCACTGCAAGCCACCGGGCAAAATGCAGAAGCCCTTGAACATCTCTCTCAGATTGCACAGATTGATTACAATTACCGTGATGTCCGCGAGCAGATTGAAAGGCTTAGAAAGCAGAACAGCTCAAAATAGCTCAATTTAGTTTTTCCAGTGCAAGGTTGATGAAATTCCCTTTTACAAAACCAGTCTGATGAGTTATATTATGGGGCTGGACGTATAGAAAATAGAGCAAGAGCGATAGAAGTTGAGGAGAAATATAAGGTGGCTCATACGAAATCTGCCAAGAAAAGGATACGTCAGAACATCAAGCGTCGATTGAGAAATCGTCGACGTAAGGAAGCGATTAAGCAGGCCATCCGTGAGTTCAAGAAGGCACTTGCTGAGAAGCAGACTGACCTGGCGGCTGAACGCCTGAAAGAGGTTTACAAACGGCTTGACAAAGTTGCTGCCAAGAACACCATCCACAAGAATGCAGCAGCCCGGAAAAAATCCCGCCTGGCCAAACAACTAAACAAGGCCCTAACTGGGTGAGAAAAGCCAGCCTGGGATGAACGGGGCGAATTACCCATATCGCTTGAGATAGAAAACCAGTAAAGCATTCATAGCAGGGGAGTTATTTTATCTTTCCCTGTTTATACTTCGTTTACATTTCCCGCAATGCCTTGAAGGCTTCAAGGGCTTTATCGAGGTGGCTTCGGGTATGGGCGGCTGATACTTGAGCGCGCAAACGAGCAGTTCCCTCCGGTACGACCGGGAAGCCAAATCCCGTAATGAGGATGTCGTATTTTAGCATTTCATCTGCCATTCGGATTGCCTTTGCAGTATCGCCTATGATAATCGGGATAATTGCCGATGGTGAGTCAATGACGTTGTACCCCAGTTCTTTCAAGCCGTTGCGGAGATAGGCGACATTTTCCTGCAGCTGGTTGATGAGTTGCGGGTTATTTTGTAGCAATTTGATAGCAGCCAATGCTCCGCCAGCAGTTGCTGGTGGAAGGGCATTGCTGAAGATCTGTGGGCGAGAGCGTTGGACCATTAGCTCGATGATGGGTTCAGAGGCGGCGATAAATCCGCCAGCTGCCCCGCCTAATGCCTTTCCAAGCGTGCCGGTGATGATATCCACCTTCACGCCGAAGTGTTCGGGTGTACCTCTCCCACCCTTACCAAGTACACCGTGAGCATGCGAATCGTCCACTGCTACCAGTGCATCATATTGTTGGGCAAGTTGAACGATTTCAGGTAGGTTTGCAAGGTCGCCTTCCATGCTGAAGACGCCGTCGGTGATAATGAGTTTTCGGCGGGCGTCTTTCGCTTCTTCAAGTTTATTCTTCAGGTCGGCCATGTCTGAGTGCTTATAGATTAGTCGGGTTACCTTCTTGCCACAGAGTCGGCAGGCGTCGATGATACTGGCGTGGTTTAACTCATCGCTGATGACGGCATCGGACTCGCCCAGCAGCGTCGGTACGAGGGCTTCATTTGCGTTCCAGCAAGATACATAGGTAGTCGCCCGCTCGGTGGAGAGGAACTCGGCAATGGTCTTTTCCAATTCCTGATGGATTGTGAACGTCCCGCAGATAAACCTTACCGAGGCAGTACCATTGCCGAATTTATCGAGTGCCTCTTTTGCCCCACGCAGGACCTCGGGGTGATTGGCCAGCCCCAGATAATTGTTGCTGCAAAGATTGATAACTTCCTTTCCATCAGCAAGTTTGACCACAGGCCCCATCGCACTTGCCAGCACCGGAGCTACTTTATATGTGCCTGCCTTTTTCAAACCCTCGATTTCTTCCCTGATTTGTTCAATCGTTGTACTTGCCATAGCAAATACCCTTTCGGTTTATTATTCTTTTGCATTGGTCCAATCAAGTACCACCTTACAGCCCGTGCCGTCCTGCATGGCTTTGATTCCATCCTCAAAGCGATCGAATGGTAAGCGATGCGTTATCACAGGTTCGATTAATTCTGGATAGTGTCGCAAAAACCTTTCTGATTGATACCAGGTTTCATACATTCTTCTGCCATTGATGCCACGGATAGTCAAGCCCCTGAAGATAATTTGTTTTGCCCAGGTGATACAAACTTCGCCTGGGGGAATACCGAGCAAAGCAACATCGCCGCCATTTCGGATACAATCGAACGCCTTGACGATTGCCTTTGGGTTTCCGCTCATTTCCAGCACGACATCGACGCCATCGCGGTCGGTGAGCGCCTTGATTTCCTTCGGGTCAATCTCTTCCATCACGACGTCAGCGCCCATTTTCTTGGCGATTTCGCGCTTGAACGGATTAGGCTCGATGGCAATGATTAGATCAGCTCCACCGACATGAAGGATACCGACCGCCATCAGACCAATCGAACCGCACCCCACGACAAGAACCTGTCTTCCTGAAATTGGCTGGGCCATCACGGTGTGCATCGCATTGCCGAACGGATCAAACAAACATGCGTGATCGTCAGGGATGGCAGGATCAACTTTCCAGATATTGGATTCGGGTAGCACCACATACGGTGCAAAGCAGCCATTAATGTCAACACCGAGGATATCGACCTTTTCGCAGATATGACTTTGCCCTGTCCTGCAGGCATAACAGTATCCACAGCCGATGTGTCCCTCACCACTGACGCGATCACCTGGTTGGACCATCTTGACGCCGACACCAACATCGGCAACGATGCCGACGAACTCGTGTCCGACTACCATGGGCGGCTTGATTCTACTGGCAGCCCAGGCGTCCCATTCATAGATATGCCTGTCCGTTCCGCAAATGCCCGTCTTCTGTACACGGATAAGCACGTCCCTTGGCCCGGGATTGGGGCGCGGAACGTCGGCTAATTCCAGACCTACTTCGCTTCTTGCTTTAATTATCGCTTGCATAATTCCTTCCACCTTGTAAAATATAAGAAAATATTGTTCAGTATACTAAAGTTTATTATAATAAACAAATGGCTCGTGTCAATAAACAATCTAAAAAAATTTTTCCTGGCGGTTCTTCCGTGTATCACGGCATCAGGCTCAAGGCGCTCAGGACAGCAAGAGGCTTGACGCTCACGCAACTCTCGAAGTTGGCCGGCGTGTCGAAGGCGATGCTGTCGCAAATCGAGCAGAACAAGGTCAACCCCACCGTGGCTGTTATGTTGAAGATCGCCAATGCTTTAAGGATAGGTATTGGTGAATTGATAGAATCGCCCGGCGCCTCGAGCATCTTTCGTGTAATCCCTTCTTCTGACAAAACCTATGACTTCCGTTCCGATGAGCATTGCACCATCCGAACATTAAGCCCGTTGAGTTTGGAGAAGGACATCGAGTTTTACCAGCTCAAACTCGAACCTGGTGGGATGCTTTCAAGCGAGCCGCACTACCCCGGTACCGAAGAGTTCTTACACCTTACCAGAGGTAAGCTGGAAGTCACCAGCGGAGAACAGACTGTTGAGATTAAAAAGGGTGATTCTATCCATTACCGGGCGGACTTACCGCACTGCTTGCGGAATACCGGAAAGGGACTCGTCGAAGCCTACATGATCGTACGGTACCGCAGCGAGTAAAAACACGTCATCTATGAATCCCAAACACATTTTTACCTTCCTGTGATACCTTTTTCTTACCTGATGCTATGATAGTAGCATTGTAATTCGGCTGTGCTGGAACAGGATGATTAGAAGGAGACCTCGCTATGACACTTGAAGAGATTATTACTGCTCGGCGATCAGTGCGGAGTTATACAGATGAACCGGTCGGTGAGGAAGCGATTCTCAAGTTGCTGGATATGGCTCGATGGGCACCGTACGCCTCGGAGTCCTGGCGGTTCGTTGTCGTTCGCTCCCAGCAGGGCAGGTCTGCCCTTGCTTCAGCTGCTCGTCAGGATTTCGTTGCCACTGCTCCGGTCATCATAGTTGTCGGGGCTGATACCGATGCCTTTGCCACGCATCATTCGGTCTGGCACCGGTGGGATGCATACAAATTTCGTGGTCTTTTCTACATTCAGGAGACAGCCGCTGCCATTGAAAATCTTATGCTTGCTGCCGTGGAGATGGGTCTTGGAACATGCTGGATCGGTTCGTTCAATGAGGGTGAGGTTTCCAAGATCGTTGAGTTTCCTGCCAGTATCAGGCCGGTCGCAATGATTACCATTGGCCATCCTGCTGGGGGACAGAGAAGGGTTGATCACGCACCGCTTGAAAAGATTGTCTCTTGGGAAAAATATGCTTCCGCGGATGAATAGTTTGGTGGGACGAATCCTTCTGAACGGGTGTGATTCGTCTTCGATACCGTTGGTGGCGAGGCTGCGATGGGAAAGGCTTGATTTACAAGCCAGTCCTACTGAGGTGTTTGCGAACCTCTCCGCTCAGCCTTACCCGGTGGTGTTTGAAAGTTCCGCTACCCATCCGCGATGGGGCAGGTACACCATATTGACTTGCCGGCCAAGGGAAATCATCACGCTCAGGGATGGCCAGTTGCGTAATCGTACTGGTGAGCAAATTCCTGGTAAGACGGTCTTGTCGTCTCTCAGGCATGCCCTGGGGGCGGTTCAATTGGATGATGAGCAAGCGGGTAAGCCACCACCTTTCCCTTACGGGCCGGGCTGGTTCGGCTACATTGGCTATGAGTTTGGCCGGTATATCGAGCGCCTGCCTGGTAAAGCCAGGCGTGATACCACCCTACCTGACCTGCATCTTGCCTTTTACGATGCCGTGGCTGTGTATGATGTAATTGAGCAACGATGGTACTTATCCTGGCTTGAGGATGACTCCCAGCGGGGAATTTCAGGAAGTGAAACCGCCGATGTCCTTCGGCAGGTAATCCTGTCAGCAGGAAATTTGAAAGGGCAAGATGATTTTTTCTGCCTGGATGATTATCCCTTTGAGGGCCTGGTTGATTCGCTGGAAATCGCAAGCAACTTCACCCGCGGAGAATATCTCCGAGCCGTTGCTCGGTGTATCGATTACATTGTTGCGGGGGATATTTTCCAGGTGAATCTTTCCCAGCGGTTCACGGTAGTTGATGCACCAGCGCCGTGGGCGATTTTCCATGCGCTTCGAAGGAGAAATCCTGCATGGTATTCAGCCTTTTTAGAATTAGATGACTCTGCGGTAATTAGCAGTTCGCCGGAATTATTCCTTCGTGTCAGGGGGTCAGATGTCCTTACCAGGCCGATTAAAGGCACCTGCAAACGAACGGGTAACCTTCAGGAAGATAAGCAATTAGCAGCGAGATTGCTTGCCAGTCCGAAGGATAATGCGGAGTTGGCAATGATTATCGACCTGCTTCGCAACGATCTGGGCAGGGTTTGCCGATTCGGCTCTATCAGTGTGCTTGAGAGGCGCAGGCTTGAAGAGCATCCGAGTGTATATCACCTCGTAGGAACGGTGGTAGGCGAACTTCGCGAGGATGTTGACGTCGTTGATTTACTTTCAGCGACGTTTCCTGGCGGGTCAATTACAGGCGCCCCGAAGATACGTGCGATGGAAATCATTGACGAGTTGGAACCGGTTGCAAGGGGCGTTTATACCGGCTCGATTGGGTATTTTGGTGTCAACGGAAATTGTGAGTTGAACATCGTAATCCGCACGATTGTTTGGGATGGTGGTGTGGCACATGTGCAGGTCGGCGGGGGGATCGTGGCAGATTCCGCCCCTGAAGGTGAATATGCTGAAACGCTCGATAAAGCAAGGGCACCATTGGAAGCAATCGCATTGGCAAAGAGATTTAACTCCTCACCTGTCCGCTTGAAAGATAAATGAAATAAAAACGGTCATCCGCTGATGCTTATCCTTGCTTTTTGAACTTCAGGTGGATTTGTCCTTTTCTGCAGGGCATTGTTGTTCGAGCAACTGCTCATAGGCGGCGATGAGTTTTTTCGTAATCGGTCCGGGCTTTTCGTCGCCGACCGGCTGACGATCGATTACCACCACGGGTCGAATGCCCGCTGTGGATGAAGTTAGAAACACCTCCTCGGCTGATACGAGGTCATCTGCTTTGAGGGGTATATTGTCATGGTAAGTGATATTGAGTTTCTCCGCCAGTTCCAGTACTACCTGACGGGTTATGCCGGCTAATACGGGCGTTTCCAGCGGCGGGGTCCATAGCTGACCATCACGGACGAGAAAGACATTGCAGAAACACGCTTCAGCCAGCAGGTTTTCTTCGGTGTACCACAGGGCTTCATCTGCCCCAGCAGCTGCGGCTGCCTGACGGGCTAATATGCGCGAAAGATAGCAGCTGGTCTTCAGCCCCGTCGTCGGATCACCGGAGTATTGCTTCACTGCTGAGGTAATTACACTGATGCCCTTTTCGTACCATCTTCTCGGGTATGGCTCGAGCGGGGCTGCTGTTATCAATGCGGTTGGATTGTCCTGCCCGACAGGCCCGGGCGTGAGGGTTATCCTTATCCTCGCTTCGGATAGTTTATTTGCCTCAAGCACCCCCTCAACCGCCTTGGTCAGGTCTTGGTGGTTGACGGTATAGCGGATGCCGATTTTATCAGCGGTACTTATCAGGCGATTGATATGCTCGTCTAATCGAAATGCCTTTCCATTGTGCGAGCGTAGCGTAGTAAAGACACCCGCACCATGCAAAAATCCTGTATC
>JAGHBS010000052.1 GCA_021160865.1 Planctomycetota bacterium
GATGGATGCAGCTCGCGACGGTAAACCCATCACGCCACGATGGGGCAAATGCGTCGAGGTAAATGCCCTGTGGTATAAAGCCCTAAAGATATTGGCATCACGAAGCAAGGAAACCACGCAAGGAATGAGATACTCTCGTCTGGCAGAGAAGGTTGCCCGTTCCTTTCCGGTGATGTTCTGGAATGAAAGTACCGGCTGTCTTTATGATTGTGTCAACGAGCGGGGTAAGGACGCTTCCATCCGCCCCAATCAGATAATTGTTCTGGCGCTGGCTGATTCGCTCTTATCGCCCCTGCAGCGGGAATCTGTCATCGAGACCGTCAAGGAGGAATTGCTCACTCCCTACGGATTGAGGACACTGTCACCAAAAGACCCTGCCTATAAGCCCCGATATGAAGGCGACGATACCTATCATCAGGGAACAGTCTGGCCGTGGCTGATGGGGTTCTTTATCGAGGCATACTTGAAGGTTCACAACTTTTCGCCTAATGCCCTCCAGCAAGCGGATGATTGGCTAAAGGCATTCGACGAGCATTTATCCCAAGCTGGCATTGGGTTTATCTCGGAGATATTCGATGGCGAGCCGCCTTATAAACCGGCTGGCTGTATTGCTCAAGCCTGGTCGGTAGGTGAGATCCTCCGTGCCAAGCGGTTGCTCCAGCGGTATAAAAACAAGATAAATAAATGACATTCATCTACGGGCTTATTGCCTATCTAATATAAATCCTGCGATGTAAAATGCATCATTGTATGAAATCGCTGATAGCTATCTCGATTGTGATGCTCCTGCCGATGCAGATGAAAGGGGCAGGTATATTTGCCGATCTGAAGGTGGCTGATAGGCAAGTGGCTGAACCTTCAAAGGCGTATAGATATGCAGAGCTGACAATAAAGAACCGCACCGATAAGACAATCGAAACCGTTTGGCTCAAGCCCGGCGATATTGGCATGAGGATTAGATACAGTTTTACCGTTCCGCCCCGTGCAATTGGTAAGCGATTTATTCTCTTGCCAGCAACAGCCCCTTTGCAGGATTACATTATTATCGCCTCATCAGCAACGGGAGAAAAGATCGGAAGATGCTCCGCCACTATCACCTGGCCAGCCAGGCTGATTGCTACCGATGAGTTTATCGACGAATCCTACAAACCATTCTTTGACGATGTGGCTAAATGGTCAATCAGAGCCAGACGGAATTATGCACTCATCCTAACAATTTATGTTCTTTTCGTTATCGGCACATTACTAATCGGGCGAGGAAAAATTAGGTTAGCAGTGATAATCGTTATTATTCTGGCAGGGACATCTTTGATGATAATGCTCGTCTCAAATAAGGCAAGTAAACTCATTGTACATCGCTACCAATTGCGAATTTTCAATACTGATGGCGTAGTATTATCAGAATGCTTCAATGTCATTTCTTCTTTAAAGACACGGGACTATACATTTAGGGATAATTTCTTAGCCCATCCTGTCTGGCAAAGTGCCAGCGAGGCAAGAGATGATGATGTCTTGTTTATCGGCGATGATAAGACCCTTCGCATGAGAGTTACCCCAGGTAAGGTGAGAATAATCAAGGTAGCTCCTTGCCCGATGGATCTACGGGCTGATGGTATAAGTAAGCCCACCGATATCTACAAAGGGGGAATAATCAGAAAGGAAGACAGTTATTACATCATCAAAACGAAGTTTCTTACCAAAGGGGCAGCATTACTCTGCAACGATTCTGTTTGGCTAATAGAATCTCAAGGTCAGAATATCCAGATGGCAAAGGTGGAGGTCAATTCAGCCATAACACAAACTTCATTTATTCAGAAATTGCATCAAAGGGAAAAAGCCAATCTTGCTAAACGACTCTTCTCATACTGGCGGTGGAAGTATCAACAGGCAAATAAATATTACCTCGTTAGAGTCCATAATTGGGACGATGAAGTTTATATGGAGGTCGTCTCGCTCAAGATTCAACCTGATAGCAATGAAGTCAGCATGGAAAAAGTAAGCGAGGGGAAATCGGCGGATTGAAGAATTATTTTTGTGGAGGTGCGACCTTGAATTTCATCTTTTCTATTCATCGTCTTGTTCGAAATCGTCAATGGGAGGGGCGTCTTCGGGCTTGAGGCGCTTTCCTGCCTCTGTCCACGCATCTTCTTCGATACGTTCGGTGCGTTGGACAGGTAAGTTCCCGCTGCTTACCTTGCTTCCAGCATAATGGAGTATTTCAATGACTAATAGAAATATGTTAAGCAAAAGCACCGCTGCCACCAAGCATGCCAATGTAATCAAGTATTGTCGGGATTGTTGATTTACCTGCCCGATATCCGTCAGGATCGAATATAGAAGGGCTAACAATATCACAATGATTATTGCCAAAGTAGTGATGACTATTATGAACGAGGTCTTCTTTATCGTGCCTATCAGAGGTTTGACCATGGTAATCCTTCTCGCGGATTGTATGGTTCGGATTTTTCAAGTTGCTCGAGCAGTTCTTTACCCTTTTGCGAGATATTTTTTGGTGGCACGATCTTGATGACGACATACTGATCGCCTCGCATTTTGGTTTTAGGGTCAACGATTCCTTTACCGCGGAGGCGGAGTTTTGTCCCGCTTGATACTCCTGGCGGGATAGTCACATCCACAGAGCCATCTATTGTCGGTACGGTTATCTTTGTTCCGAGGCTGGCTTCGGTAATGCTTATAGGTACATCAA
>JAGHBS010000260.1 GCA_021160865.1 Planctomycetota bacterium
ATACTCAATTCTGGCCAGCATCGTCATGGCTTGCATAATTTCCAAAAAATTCTTTCCGTTCGGTGTAGGAATTTCCGGTATTTGCGGTGCATCGGGCATGGTAAAGGTCTTTACAGGCACAGGTGTACTCCAGGAACCGTCGGGTAATAAACGTCGGCGACGTACTTCCACACGAACAAATATCATTCGGGCAGGTTGGCGAACCTTCTCAAGTACTTTCTGCCAATGTTTAAGTAATTTACCAAATTCAAAGACCCCCGCAGCATGAGCAACATCAACTTCATTATAGGTAAATTGCTGCTCCAAACCTGCTGGACTACCGGCTCCCCTACCCGCCTGGCGGGGTATTACCTGTACCTCCCTGGTGATTATAACCTTTGGCTTCTCAGGTTTGGGTAATGGTTGCAAATCCGCTAATCGGATGGGAGAAACTTCCTTGATAGGCAACCATTCCGTCTTGAGCGGCTTCGGAGCAGTATATAGAGATATTTCATAATCCCTTACTTCAGCAGGATAGGGATTTCTAAAAATCCTCGCAAGCCGTTCAACATAATTGGGAATAGGTTCAGGCTTGGAACCCGCACTCCTTATTGACTCATCAATCCTTTCGGCTATCCTCTTGAGTTCTATTGAAACCTCCTCCGGCGAGCAGACTTTTTTACTTGTCCCAGGCCCAATCGTTTTCAGCTCGACCTTATGAGGACTTGATAGCCCCCATCGAAATACTGCGATAATCATTATCACTGCAGCGATGCCAATGATAAATTTCTCAACGTGCTGCTCGAAAAATCCTACTTCTCCGTTCACCGAAGCCATATTTTTATCTCCTCTTACCCCCGAGGGTCATTATTGTCCTTCCAAAATATCCTTTTAATCTAACTATCACTATACTCACCGCACAATTTACTTCTCATCCTATTCGTCTTCTAAATCCTTACCAGCGCCTCTCTGCTCCCCATCTACTGCCACCGAAGGGGGCTGGCACTGTCTCTTTCGGTGATGCTGCCTCTAACCTTGCTCTATCCTCTTTGCGAAGCGCTGCTGGGTTAATCTGGTTAATCTGCTTGAGCAAATCCACCGGCATTAATGGAGGAAAGTCCTCATCCCACTGTTTCTTTTCATCATCCCATTTGCCCCGTATCCAATCAGTCAAAAGCACCATCTCTCCAACAATACTCACTCGCATTACCGACTCATTTCCATAGTAATATAGTTGCTGATCCTGTGCTGTTCCAGCCCCACGTGTTCGTCCTGCACCAGTGTTTGACGCTAAGTAAGGATTTTCAATCTGGACATCCAATATCGTATGAAAATTCTCCATCATGAGATTCTGGTAAAGTACCGGAAGATATCTCACCGGCATTATCACGGTGAAATCATAATGAACCACGTCGTACAGCGTGTTGCAATTTCTACCGGTCAATTTGGGAACCAAACCTACAACCTCTCCACCGGGACAGAGATATTCAAGGGAAAGTCCAGCGGTTGAATCCTGGGAAACAGCAGGGGCACCAAATCGCCCACCACCCTTTCTTGCTCCAAATCGATACTCCCCTCTCGTGTCACCTGTGGAAGAAGCCTTTGCTACAACAAATCCTCGAACGTTGATAGAAATAAGTCGTTTAACAGCCGACGCCACTACACCTTGTTCACTACCAGCTGCGATTCTGGCAACTTCTCTATGAGCCTGCTCATTGGTACGATTTATTGCATCGACTATATCTTTCTGCACCCATAAACTAACCTGCTTCATAAACAATTCTGCATCGTTATATCGTCTTGCATCAGATAAATCTGCTTCAAACATTGATTGCGCATCAGCATAAATCCAGCCTTTCTGCGCCTTCTCAGCCTTGAGCTTTTGAATGGCTAAATCCTGAGCGGCAGGTGGGAGCATCTGCCTGTTCGACGGACGGCTTTTATCTTCCAAAGTCCGCCCCGGTACAGGTATAACCGTTGAACCACGTCGGTGTAATTCGCCCGGTAGTGCTCCTCTTCGCTCAGGTCCTTCACGCAAACCTCGTTCAATTCCAAATTCTCGCCGTCGGGGATATTTCTCATATCCTCGCTCACCCCCTGCTGGTCGAGGAAAAACTCTGCTACCCAAACCTCGAGGAACTATAGTGTCAGATGGTTGAGTAGTTTTCTCAGGCGCCAAACTCGCAGCAATCTTGGCAGCCTCTTCGAGTATCTCTTGAGCAGTAGGAGGAGTTGTGGGCTTGAGTGAATGTAATAACATTCTAACCTGACGACGATATTCACTCGGAAATAGTAGGCGAAGCGTCTCACGATCCTTAAATTTCGGATCAACGGGAAATATCGGAATCTTTTTTCCAGAAATATCGAGCACGATTACTTTGTAGTCGTTCCTATTCTTTTCAAGGAATGCCTGAGCAGTTTGCTGGGCAAGTTTGCGCATTTGCTCGACGCGTTTCTTCGCAAGGGAAACTTTTTGAGGATTCACGCCACTTCTGTAAATCTCGACCAATTTATCACTCAGTCTAACGTACTGTTTAATGCTGGACTGGCTTTTTGCATTGTTTGTTCGAGCAAAGATGAAACTAACCGTTCCCACCACCAATACCAAAAGAAGCGTACCTAATATGAAAGCGTTGTCTTTTATGAATTTCATCGTGCACCTCCGAGATTAGGGGCTGATTTTCCCTTACTGGTATTGTTCGACAAGCCGTCGTCCTTGACAACGATAGCCCATCTTAATTCGAAAGTACTATCACCGCTTGCATCCTCATTAGTTATTGGATCGATTACACCTCCTCCTGCAGTGGTGCCTCTAAAAGTGGTTTTGCCAATCTCACCGCCTCCGTAGATTTCTCTGCGTTCTCCACCACGGACCTCCCCCAATCCTCGTGGTGGTCGGGTAAAGGAAGGAGTTGCCGTACCCACCCTCTCAGCAGGTGCTGTGGGCTTACCCGGTATGATGGATAATTCACTATCAAGAACCTCTATCGAATGAAACTTTGCTGCTTGTCGGAAAAAAGCCTGTCTAAGTTCGGTGCTGATGAACCTTACTGCATCCTGTCCTTGCAGAGGGGTTGACCCTTTTAGATAAAGCACATATCCCGCGGTAGTTTTCTTTTGGGGGGCTGGTTTGGCTCTGCCAAATCGGTCGCCACCCTTTCGCCGCAGGGGGCGAACTTCCACTCCTCTCATTTCCCCTCTTTCTCCTCCACCGGCGCGCCCTATCCGTGGTCCGATTGTTGGTCCGATCCGTCTGGTTCTACCGGACTTATCTATACCCGTCTCTGCCTTCACAGCAGCGAGGACATCGTCATAATATTCAGCATAAATGGAACTGACCAAAATTACCCTTCGTTTGGATCGAGGAATTTTGAGTAGTTCATTGATATTTCCGAGTTTCCCTTGATCAGATGCGACGTTTTTGATGGATTCGCAGACAATATAATGCAATGTTGGCCAAAAGAATCGGTACCCCAGAATTTTTTCATATTGGAGTATTTTTTGCTCCTCTGCTTTATCTTGTCCTTTTACTCGTGCATATTCACTGGCGAGTCTGTCATACTCCGAAAGCACTTTCTCGGCGAATCGCAAATTGGCAACATCCGCCGATGGTAATTTGTGCGGATCAAGTTTTCTTGCATCGATACTGCTTCGGAAGTATCCGATGATTGCTGCTACAATCAGCATAGCCGCTGCTGCTGCAAACCAAGGACGCTTCTTCGCCCATATACGGCGCCGAACACTCTCCGAAGGCAAAAGGTTAGTACGGATCTTGCTCAATCCCAAACCTTGAACTGCTAACCCGTACGATACTGCAAAGGAAAGGACATTGTCGGTAAAGATTGGAGCCTTGGAAGCACCCACTGGCGATAATTTGTTATATGCGTCCAGCCATACCACCGATACACCGAGACTTTGCTCAAGATATTTCTGAAGACCTGGAAGGCGAAAACCGTTGCCTAATCCGATAATCTTACGCAACCTACTTTCTCTGTGAAGCGAGGTATAATATCCTATCGAGCGCTGAATCTCCTGGGCTAACTCGGCAAAGACAGGTCGCATCGCCTGGAATATCTGGCGGGCGTATTTGCTGGTACCTGCAGTTCGTTTAAGTCTCTCTGCCTTACTGAAGCTAAGTTTGAAAACCTTCATAAGGACTTCGGTGAAATTGTTTCCCCCCAGTTGAAGCGTTCGAGTCCATATCCTCGGACCATCTGAAATTACCAGATCCGTCTTTGCTGCACCTATATCAATCAATAGCGTAGCGCCGTCATCAGCTAATTGTCCATCAAACTCCATAAAGTTGTATAGTGCCAGCGGGGCCATCTGGACAATGCTAACATCGATACCCAGTTCGCTGAATTTCCCCAGTACCTCCTGCACATCGGTGCGTTTGACCGCAAAGATACCGACCTCGATATCAGGTGAATCAGGCATCGAAAACGCTTGCCAGCGCCAGATGACCTCATCAATGGGAAATGGTATCTGCTGTTCGGCTTCAAAACGAACAATCTCAGGAACCTGTTTCGGCTCAACTGGCGGGAGTTTCACAAAACGCGTAAATCCACCCTGGCCAGGCATGGAAACTGCTACTACGCTATCGCTAAGATCGTTGCGAGCGAGAAACTGCTCCAGGGCGCTGCGAGTTAGAGAAGCCCTATCGGCATCGGGCTGGCTTAGAATCTTGGAATGGTCAATAACATCAAATGCTTCAAGACGAACCTCCTCGCCCACTCTTGTTAGTTTCAATGCCCTTAAAGCACATTGACCGATATCAATGCCCCACGCACTTTGTTCTGAAGCCATGATACTTATCCTCTCATCATCACAATTTTGTTATACTATACTTTATGCCCTCATAAGGCATGTTTCGTCAAGGCTAATTAATCCTTCTCTGTACTTATCGAGGTTAGCAATAGGATATAATATGCCATCTTTCATTACCAAGACAATAGGTTGCAAAGTTAACCAATATGAGACGCAGGTTGTTGCCACGGTGCTTCGGAAATCAGGCTTTACCGATGATTTTTCCGATGGGTATTCTCCTCGCCAAGTCGACCTCGTCGTGGTAAACACCTGCTGCGTGACATCATCAGCGGCGGCTAAAACTCGCCACGCCATCCTTCGTGCAATCAGAGAAAATCCACATGCTGACATCATCATTCTCGGTTGTTATGCAACGGCTGAACCCGATACCTTACGACAACTCGCTCTTCGAGCAGGCGCAACCGGCGAGGTAATTATCATCGGGCATAACGACAACCTTGCACTTCGCCTTCGAGAGTACATTACACGCTTCTCGAATCAGCCACAGCAGTTTCTCTTACCTTGCATGAATAATACCAGCAGAGATATAGGGTATGACGAATGTATGAGGAAAAATCAACATCTCTCAAAAGAATTATCTTTCTCACACAAATATATTAGAACCCCATCATATCCCCTTGTCAAGGATAATATAGACCAGCTCACTACCAGCAGCAACTTACCCCTTCTTGAAACCTTCACAGCTCATCAACGCGCATTTGTAAAGGTACAGGATGGCTGCGACGCATTCTGCACATATTGCATAATCCCCCGATTGCGAGGAAAACCTCGTTCACGACCAATCGACGAAATCCTTCAAGAAGTCCGTCAACTCGTCGCAAACGGGCATAAGGAAATAGTCCTTTGCGGCGTATTTCTCGGCGCTTACGGTCAGGAAACTGCAATAAGAAGAAAATGGACTAAACCATCAATGCTACCCGAACTCTTACGAAGAGTTGCGGAAATTCCCGGACTTTGGCGGGTACGCCTGAGCAGCCTGGAACCGGGAGACCTAACCGAAGATTTACTAAAAATCTTTCGCGATTACCCAAACATAGCAGCCCATCTGCACCTACCGCTGCAATCGGGATCAGATTCAATCCTTAAACGGATGAATAGACAATACAACTCTCTGCAATTCCTATGGGCTGTCGAGCGATTTAGAGAAGTGATTGATAATCCTGCAATTACTACCGATATCGTAGTCGGCTTTATTGGTGAGACCGATAAGGACTTTGCTGACACGATTGAAATAGCCCGCAAGGTAGGGTTTTCTCGTATGCATATTTTCCCCTTCTCACCGCGGCAAGGGACTGCTGCGTGGAATCTCCGCCATCAGATGCCCCCTCAGCAGGTAATCAAATCCCGCTGCAATGAACTTGCACAATTGGGCCGCAAACTGGCTGAAAACTTCCACAAGCATTTTATCGGTCAAAGTATCGAGGTTCTGGTCGAACTGCCGAACTCAAAAACGCCTCCCAATCATGCCCGCGGATTGGCTGATAGATATTTTGAAGTTGTCTTCCCAGCCGATAAGCCCGAAGAATTGGCAGGAAAGGTGGTAAAAGTTCGCACGAGCGGTTTATCATCAACGGGGCTTACAGGAATTATTGATGCGCCACAACCACAGGTACGCCCCGAGGTGTATTGACGATTTCTACATTTACACCATAAGTTTCCTGAAGAATTTCCTCACGGATTATGTCCTTTGGCGCACCCTGGGCAACAACGCTGCCATTGCGCATCAGAAGCAAATCATCTGCGAACCTGCTGGCAAGATTAATATCGTGGCTAACACAGACAACTGCCATCGGCCAATCGTGTGCCAGGCGTACCAGCATTGAA
>JAGHBS010000164.1 GCA_021160865.1 Planctomycetota bacterium
CCATATAGTTCCGATACTATACTTATTAGAAAGCGCCCCAATCTTGTTTGCCTGGGATGTAATAACTCGGGCAGATGAATCGGAACATAGATGCCAATCGCCTTGCCTTTTCCGCTTTGGCAGCGTCTTCCTCAGACATCTTCTTTAGTTTCTGCCCGACGATTTCGTCAAAGTACTCCTTCGTTGCCTTTTGTTTTTCCTCCTGCGAGGTGAATTGTTCGCGAATGGCAGCCAGTTCGCCATAATCAAGCCAGATGCCCCCGCAGGCAGGACATTCGTCCACTTCCACCTGACGCTTGATACTGGCAAAGTGCCTCATCATAACGATATTATCGCACTTCGGGCACATTCTCCTTGCCTCGTGGTCAACCTGAACGTTCGGATCGCGCTTGATATCAAGCAACGCTTCACCGGCAGATTCCTCGCGATCATCGACCTTTTCAAATTCAAAGTTATCGAACCATATACCCCCACAGCCGCCGTCGCAGACGTCAACGGTAATATCCCCTGCCGTCATCGGCGTCAGTTCCCTACCGCAGGCTGGACACTTCATCTTCGTTCTCCTTCAAATGGTTTTATTATCTTTCCATCCGTTCGACCATAATTATAATCGACGGATACGCCTTTTTACTTATATTACCCTATCCTGTCCTGATAATCCTTGTCCAGCGTTTATCGAGCCAGTTCCACCACATTTCAGGACATTCGTGCAGGAAATCATCAACGCTCTTTGCCCAATGTTGTGCAGCAGCTTTAGCTTTTTCTCGTAGATTCCCGCCACGGGTCAACTCTATCGGTTCGCTGTATTGGACACGATAGACCTTACCATCCCATCGCCATACCGTCGGTACGATTGGTGCGCCTGTCCTCATCGACATAACAAATACACCTGTGGGGAAATACGCCCGTTTGCCAAAGATGCTCACCGGTACACCTTCGTGGGGCTTTCTGGGCGTGTCAGGCGTTATGAAAAGCATTCGTCCCTCACGAAGTACATTCAGTGCAATCTGAAATCTCTGTGGCTTGGTTGCCCCAGGCGGCGGATAAACAAGGTGTGCATTTCCAAGACGAGCGACGCTCTCGTCAATCTTCCGCTTTCGAGGATCTTTATTTCGTCTCATATAGATACTGCAGGGTATCTTCAAATTAAGTACCGCAGGATAAATCGGGTAGAAGCAAAGATGAGGGGCAATATTAATCACCCCCCTACCGAGCGAATACGCTTGCTTGAGATATTCAAAAGACTCATCGAATACGACTTTTTCCAAACAACCACTTTGATATAAGTCCGTTCGAATGATGTGAGCAATCATGACCATCTGGTCGATAGCACGGGCAAAATAGGCATCAAGCAAGCCCCGCCGATAGATGCCTGCAAGTTTCATATTCCTTGCCAATCTTACTCGAAGAGGAATGATTGTTTTTGCAAGCCCCAGCAAGACATACCTGGCTGCCTCAACAATTTCATAACCATCGGCAGAGCGGGAAATCTCCATCCCGATCCGCAAGCCGCCGAAGGTTATCGACTTCCGCAATTGCCGTAAGAGTTCCATATCAAACCCACTTACACAAATGCTGTCAGAATAATAACGTCCTTGCTGCGTTGGTTCAATCACTCGTGGCGATAAAAACCGATAAAATTTTACTCGCTTCAAGAATTTTCGACGCAATATGCCCCGCTCAAATGCGTTTTTACAATTCGGATAACCGGTAAAATTGCAAAGTGCCTCACGGCTTCAGGGAAGTAAGGAATTGAAAGACTCAACTTACTTATAGTGAAAGGAGAAAACGATGAGAAAGGCGAATCTGTGCATCATTGTTGCAGGATGTCTGTTGTTGGCTACTGTCACCGTTCCTGCTGGACAAAAGTCAGATACTAATTCGGACGTGATAGTATCCCAGCCGAGTAATCTACCAAATCCACTCAATGCCCTTTATGAGAAGATGCTCGATGAACTAAACCTTACCGCAGATCAGCAAAGCAGGATTAAACAGATTCTTGAAACCCACCACCAGGCGATGACGAACTGGCGGAAACAACATGCTGCTGAGCTGAAATCGCTGCGAGAAGAAATCATCGAAGCCCGAAAGAACAAAGAGGCTGAAAAGGTCAAGCAGCTCCGCACCAAAATTGCCGAAATTCTCAAAGAACGACGGGAACTAATCGAATCATTACACAAGCAAATCGAGGAGGTCCTCACCGATGAACAAAGGGAAAAGGCAAAGGAAATCTTTCGACACGCACGAGCCGCAGGGCTAAGCATCAGGAGAATAACCTTCGCATTGAAGAAACTCGACCTGACCGATGAGCAGAAGCAAAAGATAAAGGCTATTTTGAAAGACGCCAGAGAAGACGCTCAAAAGGCTGATACGCCCAGGGAGAAGGAGAAAATCTGGGCTGACGCAATCGAAGAGATAAAGAAGGACGTCCTGACTGAATCACAGGCTAAAGAGTTTGATCGAATCATGCGGAGGACGAAAATCCGCAGAAAGATATGGCATGCATTGGCAAGTTTGAAACTGACTGATGAACAACGCAAGAAAATTGCAGAAATTTGGAAAGAATATCATGAAAAAATCGCTCAGGCAAAGCCGGAGGAACGCTGGACATTGATAAGGAAGATGCACGAAGAAATCCTTTCGGTTCTGACTGATGAACAAAAGGAACAACTCAAGGAGATGCGAGAGAAATTCGTAAAGCGCGTTGCTGACATATTAGACCTAACAGATAAACAGAGAGAACAGATAAAGAAGATACGAGATAAGTATCGTGAAAAAATCGCAAATGCCAAGGGCGAAGAGCGCCGTCGATTGATAAAGCAGATGTTCCGGGAGATAGATTCAGTCCTGACGGATGAGCAAAAGGCAAAAATAAGAAAATGGCGAGAGAAGCATCGTCGCTGGCGGAGACGTCGTCCCCATCCCGTTCATGCAACAGTACTCGAAGAATAATTCCTAAAACAAGGTAAAGTCGCTTTTATTGCATGAAGGGCATCGTTTCAATTGAAACGATGCCCTTCTTTATCCTTGCCGAAGGAGGGAGTCGAACCCTCACGTCCCGCAAGGGACACAGGATTTTGAATCCTGCGCGTCTGCCAATTCCGCCACTTCGGCACAAGTATATTTAATTTACGATAAATCATTCCCTACATCAAGACCTTCTAATCGAACTTGACATGAGACCATCACGATAATAGATTTTTTCCATTGGGAAGTCTTTATTTCCTCTAATCATTAAGGAAAAGGAATTAGTCTTATGAATCTTGTAACTGGAGCAACCGGTCTGTTAGGAAGCCACATTGTCGAGAAACTCCGCAAAGAGGGACAAGACGTTCGAGCATTGGTACGTCCGCAATCGGATACATCGTTTATAGACTCGCTTGGAGTGGAAAAGGCAATTGGCGACATTACCGATCCTGATTCCCTCAAGCGGGCAATGGTCGGCGTCAAGACGGTTTACCATGCTGCTGCCAAGGTAGGCGACTGGGGACCGTGGCGAGAGTTTGTTGCCATCAGCATCGACGGTACGCGAAATGTCATCGAAGCTGCTGCCAGGGCAGGTGTGGAACGTTTCTTGCATATTTCCTCCATCAGTGCCTACGGACACCCCGACGGTGAAGGACTCGTACTGGATGAAACAGCCCCGCTGGGACAAAATCTGCATAAGTGGAGTTATTACAGCAGGGCAAAAGTAGAAGCCGAAAAAATAGTCTGGCAAGCCCACCAAAAAGGCGACATCCAGGTTACTGTAATCCGTCCAAGCTGGCTTTATGGCGAGCGAGACAGGGCATCAATGCCCCGATTAATCCGTGCCATAAAGTCTGGCAAGGCAAAACTCGTTGGTGATGGTACAAATCGGCTGAACCTGACCTACGCAGGAAACGAAGCCGATGGCTGCATCCTCGCAGCCCAGTCGCCAAAAGCCATTGGCCAGGCGTATAACCTCTGCAATGATGGAATAATTACGCAAAAGGAATATATGAACAAGATCGCCTCGCTAATAGGTGCGCCACCGGTAACGAAAACCGTACCGTACAAGTTAGCCTACAACGTCGCATTTATGCTGGAATTATTCGGACATATATTTCGCA
>JAGHBS010000029.1 GCA_021160865.1 Planctomycetota bacterium
TAACATATATCCGGAGATGAAACACAAATCAGAACAGCAGCAGCGCATTGAAATTGATCAAAGGGTTTCTGAGAAACTCTGCAGATGTAAGGAAATACTGCGACCCTTGAAGCGGGTAGCGGTTGCTCTGAGTGGCGGAGTAGATAGTTCGCTCTTATTGACGTTGGCAACGGAAACGCTGGGACGTGAAAATGTCCTAGCAGCTACAGCGACCGATCCCATCTTCCCGCAACAAGAGCGGAAACTTGCAAGGCAAATCGCTGAAAATCTTGACGTGGAATTGATTGAATTTCAGGCTGGTCAATTATCAAATCCTGATTTTATCGCCAACCATCCTCAAAGGTGCTATCTCTGCAAGAAGATGATACTTCGCCATATAAAGCGAATAGCCGATGAACGAAACATTCATACGATTATCACTGGCAGCAATGCTGATGATGCACTTGAACATCGTCCTGGCAGAAAGGCTGAAAGAGAATTGGGGGTATGTTGCCCCCTTGAACAGGCAGGTCTAATTAAACAGGAAATCCGCCAAGCTGCCAGGGCAATGGGACTACCAAACTGGAACAGGGCAGCCTCGGCTTGTCTGGCAACACGCATCGCTTACGGCAGCGAAATCACCATCGAAAAACTCAGCCGCATCGAAAAAGGCGAACAAACCTTCTATAAAATGGGATTCTCACTCGTCCGCCTGCGAGACCATAATCAGATTGCCCGCATCGAAATCAAACCCGAACAATTCAACGAGGCAGTCAGGAAGCGAGATGAAATTATCAACTCGCTTTCACAACTGGGGTATATCTACATAACCCTTGACCTTGGTGGATATCATAGCGGCTCAATGGATCGGGCTTTCAAGGAACGGGATACGGGAAACGAGTTAAACGAATTACAAAAATAGCCTGCTTAAATCACTCGATAAACAAACAAAAAACTGTTGGAAAAGTGCAATTATTCATCATCAATTCGACGAATCTCTGCCCCTAATTCAGCGAGTTTCTTTTCGATATGCTCGTATCCTCGGTCGATGTGATAGACCCTATTGATGATAGTGGTGCCCTCAGCAGCAAGCCCTGCCAGTACCAGGGCGGCTGATGCCCGCAGGTCGCTTGCCATCACCGGTGCACCGACGAGTCGTTTGACGCCGGTGACGATGGCCGTTGGACCTTCCTTGTGGATTTTCGCACCCATCCTCATTAGTTCGGAGATGTGCAAAAATCTATCAGGGTATATCTTCTCGGTGATTATGCTGTTTCCATCTGCAAGGCATAAAAGTGCCATTAATTGTGCCTGCAAATCCGTCGGGAATCCTGGATATGGACGCGTGATTACATTGGTAGCAGATATCTTTCCGCTACCAGCAACAATAGCCCCATCGTTGCACTTTTCCACAGTTATACCGATTTGCCGAAGTTTATCCACTACTGCCATCATGTGATCGAGCCGGACGTTCGGTATTTCCACCTCGCCGTTGGTAATGGCAGCAGCCACCATGAAAGTACCTGCTTCAATTCTATCGGGGATAATCCGATGAGTTGCACCTGAGAGATGCTCAACGCCTTCAATAATAATTCGTGGACTACCTACACCGGATATCTTTGCCCCCATTTTATTGAGGAAGTTAGCAAGGTCTTGTATTTCCGGCTCACAGGCAGCCGATTCGATAACAGTCTTGCCTTCGGCGAGGGTGGCAGCCATCATCACATTTGCAGTACCAGTAACAGTCGAGCCGAATGGCCCGCCAAGGAAAATCTCAGTACCCTTCAGACGATTGGCAGTAGCAACAATATCACCACTTTCCAAATGAATTTTTGCCCCTAATGCTTTCAATCCTTTCAGATGAATATCGATTGGTCGTGGTCCTATGGCACAGCCGCCTGGCATTGCCACCCTCGCAAAGCCTCGTTTGGCAAGGAGCGGACCAAGAACACACACGCTCGCACGCATCTTGCGAACAAGGTCATAGCGGGCATGGGAGTTCTCCTGGCTGACGACTTTCAATTTCATCGAATTGCCCTGACGAGAAACCCTGACGCCCAATTCCTCCAACAAAGACGCCATCGTTGAAACGTCCGTCACGTCCGGCAAGCCATCGAGATGAACCTCTTCCTCACTCAACAAAGAAGCAGCCATTATCGGAAGAGTTGCATTCTTAGCCCCGCTTACCCTCACCTTTCCTTCAAGCCGATTTCCACCTTTTATGACGAACTTATCCATCTTCACTCCATTGAAAAAGTATCAATAACCCATCCCTGGCTCATGGAAAAGCAATTATCTCAATTTCATCCCCTCGATACAATCAGTATTCCAAAACGGGGGGAAGGATTTTTACTCATCGGAGGTTTTACGAGCAAGGGCAACTCGTTCTCTGCCAGCAAGGTCCTTCAGAAAAGTTATTCGTTCATATTGAGCGGTCTTGCAGAGTAAATCATAAACTCGTTCTGCCTGGTCGAAGCCGACTTCGATAGCCAGTACCCCACCTGGGCGTAGATAATCAGGTGCATGTAAGATAATGCGTCTGATGAAGTCTAATCCATCCACTCCGCCATAAAGGGCTAAGGCCGGCTCATATCTAACGGCGGGAGGTAATTTTTCCATCTGTGCTTTGGAAATATAAGGAGGATTTGCGGTAATCACGTCGAAAGGAGGCATATCCTGTGCATTCTGCGGTAGGTCGAGCAGATCGGCTTTTGCTAACCGAATACGCCTTTCAAGTTGATACTGCTGAACGTTCTGCTTGGCAATTTTCAGTGAGGCGGTTGAAATATCTGTCGCCAGCACGATTAATCTGTCGCAATTATATGCTGCTGCAACGGCAACGCAGCCACTGCCGGTGCAAACATCCCAAAGTTTCACCTCTCCGCTACAGCTTCGAGCATATTCCAGCACGACGTCAACCAGCAATTCAGTTTCAGGACGGGGAATAAGTACATCGGGCGTGAGGCGAATTGCAAGAGAATAGAATTCCTTCATACCGACGAGATAAGCAACGGGTTCACCAGCAGCTGCTCGACGCACCAGCTCACGAAACCTATCCAAATGTTCAGATTCTACCACACGGTCAAATTGCGTATATAGCTTGACACGCTTGCATCCCAAAACATGGCTCAAAAGCACCTCTGCTGAGAGTCTGGGTTCATCAACCCCCTTTCTTGAAAAGTAATCCTTAGTCCAATTAATTAGCTGTAATACCGTCCATTGTTTTGTAGTATCGGACATAACGAACCTTTGTAGCATGATACAGTCAAAAGCACGTACAGAAAAAAATTCACATTTGCTTCTCTCACAATAATGTTAGAATACACCACGCTGAGGGATATAACCATGATTATTGACTGTCATACACGAATATGGGCATCACCAGCGCAATTAGGCAAACAGGCTGATGAGTGGCTTCTACGCAATGGAGGTAATAAAAACCTATCGGCTGACCCTGGTGAACTCATAGCAACAGGCCAGACCGTGACAAAATCGTTGGTATGGGGATTCCGTAGTAAATATCTCCAGGGCGATGTCCCTAATGCATTCTTGATTGATTTCGTCAAGCAGCATCCCAATAAAGCCCTTGCCATTGCAGCAGTTGACCCGACCGAATTGGATGCTATCGAGCGACTAAGTAATATCGCTAAACATAAAGAATTCGTCGGCATAACAATAAGTCCAGCAGCACAGGGATTCCATCCTGCTGATACTCGTGCAATGAAGGTATATCAGTTTTGCGCCGATCATAACCTGCCTATATTTGTAGAAATCGGTTGCGATTTGAGTCCACGGACGATAGTAGAGTTTGCAA
>JAGHBS010000216.1 GCA_021160865.1 Planctomycetota bacterium
GATATTCTTTGGGGCTTCATTTTGCTTTCTCCTTTTCAGGCAAAGTTGATTTGTTAATCGGACCGCTCTGCTTTGTTTTTTCAGGCTGCGCTTCCGTATTTTGTGGCTTTTGTTTCTCTGCCCCTGGTAAGCCAAACTGGCTGATTGTACCAGTTGCGAATTCCAGTCTCTTGATGGCTACTATCAGGTCGTAAAGCGTGGCATAGTAATTGTCTTGCGTGCGGGTTGAGAGTGTTTCGGCATCGAGCAAATCGATAGCGGTAGCGGTGGCTTGTTTATACTTGTTTTGCATCAGGCGGAGATTTTCAGCCGCCTGGGCAACCGCCTTTTCAGCTACGATCAGTCGTTTCTTGGCCTCGATTACCGCCAGCGTGGCTTGCTTGACTTCCAGGGCGATACCATCGCAAACTTGTTTGGCATTCTCCACCGCCTTTCGTCTACGCATCTTGGCAATCTGGTATTCTGCTATCCGCCTGCCTCCAGCGAAAATGTCCATCGAGATACCTAACTCCATAATGGCAGAGTTTTTGTGAACCTGATATTTATCGTCGAGTCGGTTTAGCGAGCCCGAAACGTAGATTTTCGGCAGAAGTTCGCCTCGAGTTGACATTATCCCAGCCTGTTCCAGCTGGATATATTTCTGAACGATTACCAGTTCTGGCCTGTGTGCGACTGCTTTTTGCAGCGCTGCTAACAAATCGGTATCGCACCTTGGAGGCGTGGTTATATCAACTACTTCGGTAGGGTAATTGACGTTGATACCCATTGTGCTATTGAGGCTGCTGGTGGCGAGTTTGACCGCATTTTCGGCAGAGATAAGTTGCTGGCGAACCTCAGCAAGATGCACCTCTGCCCGCAGGACATCATTTTTGTCAACCACGCCGTTGCGATAGAGACTCTTTGCAATTGCCAGATGCGATTGAGCCTGTTTGACCGCCTCGCTGGCCACACGGGCAAACTTGAGCGCCCGAAGCACGTTGAAATATGCCCGAATAACCTGGTATGTCACCGTTTGCTCAATCCGCTTGCATCGAAGGTCAGCAATTTGCTTGGCGAGAAGTGCCTGCTCATACTTACCCAGCGTTCGGCCGAAGTCGCAGATCATCATTTGTATCTTCAGTTCCGCTCGCTGGAATTCCTTCTCTGCCGTGGGGAATGTCATGCCGTCAAATCCTGCTTGAACTTCCCGATCACGGATATCGTAGCCATAGGACGCACTTACCTGTGGCAGGAATAATGCCGCTGCTGTATAAACTGCCTTGCTGGCGATGTTGACATCTTGCCTGGCTAACTGAAGCGTGTGATTGTTCGCCAGGGCGATTCGTATCGCGTCCTCAAGGGTGATCTTACCCTTCAGAGGAGGGGCTTTTCGTCGAGTAATGCCTTTGGCAGGTGCACTGCTGGGCTGACTCGTCGGTAAGGCAGGCGGAATAACCCTTTCACGAAGCATCTGCGCTTCGGCTGGTGGACGATTGTGATAACACCCTGCCAGCAATGCCGTACTTATTACCGACAAACCAATAAAAAATGACCATGTTCTTTCATGGCGGTTCATGGCTTTCCCCGTTCGAGTTTCACCCGCTCGAAGAAGATCGAAATCATCACGGGAATGTTCTTGAAGTAATCATGTTTGCTTGTATCGCCCAACCAGCATAACAGGAAGGCGTTCGATATACTATCGAGAGAAACGGCAAGATAATATGGATTAATCTTTGCGAATAGTCCCTTCTTAGTTCCGCTTTTGAAGATTCTGGTAAGTCTTTTAATCGTGTCTTCATGAAGTTCGCGAATCTCCGCATCAAGCCCTTCCTTGAAGCTGAAACTTACTCCCCGCGTTTCAGCAAGGTAAAGACGGACAATTTTGATACCCTCTTTGAAGATTTCACCTTTGGCACGAAGGAAATTGATAATTTTTTCGAATTCGTCCTTACCTTCGGCAAGGGCGTGGCAGAGTGCGGTATGAAATTTTTCCGCATATTCCATTATTAGTGCTTTATAAAGTGCTTCTTTATTCTCGAAGAAACTGTAGATTGTCCCGATGCCGAACTCTGCCTTTTCGGCAATTTCGTGCATCGATACATTGTGAAAGCCCTTTTGGGCGAACAGATCTATAGCGGCGTCGAGTATTTCCCTGCGATGCCGTTGCCGTTCCCGTTGCCTTCTGGTCAGTTTGGTTGCTTGTTGAGTACTCATCGATGATTTTCTTTTGCGAATCATACGTCAGATTCAGAATTAGACGTCATATTCTAAAAGTCTCCCGAGATAAATCAAGATTTTTTAGAAAAATTCTTAATCAATTTTTAGAGTGAGCATACTTGAGCAAGTGCCTATCAAAAGCGTCTGGACAACAAAAGACAGGAACACCTCTGCGTGCTTTGTGGCGAGACAAAATCTTGCTGTTTACCTGATTACTAACCGCTCTGATGTTCGCTTGATGATTTGTCTCTTTGTCCAGGCAGGATCGGTTGAGGGGTAGTCTTTCCGATAATGTACGCCGCGACTTTCGGTTCGCCTGAGCGCACATTCGGTTGTCAGCATTGCCACGGTGAGCATATTTTGCACCTCCCAGCCGTCGGGGGTTGCTAATTCCTTGTCCATTACGTACCTGCCCCAGAAGGAGATGATTTCCCTTGTTTCTTCCAGGCGTGCACCGGTACGGACGATACCAACATTTCGCCACATTACCGAGCGGAGCGAGTTGCGGATATCGGCAAGGTCAAGTTCGGTCCGCTCCGAGGGTGGATTGGTAGAGATTATAGGCACAGCAGTTAGTCTTTCATTTTCGCGTGCGGAACAGTCAGCTGCTCCGGCACCGGCAGCCTTGCCGAATACCAATGCTTCCAGCAGCGAGTTGCTCGCTAACCTATTTGCACCGTGCAGGCCAGTGCAGGCGACCTCCCCGCAGGCCCAGAGCCCCGGAAGCGTCGTCCTGCCGATGACGTCGGTCTTGATACCTCCAATCATATAATGGGCAGCCGGTCTGACGGGTATGAGATCTTTGCTGATGTCGATATCGAAGTCCTTGCATAGTTGGTAGATGCTCGGAAAGCGCTCCCTGAACCTTTCTACGCCAATGTGCCGAACGTCAAGGAACACGTGCGTTGTGCGAGTCTTGGCGGTGTAATCGGCGATGGCTCTGCTGACGATGTCGCGCGGGGCTAATTCCCCATCAGGATGGTAATCCTTCATAAATCGGTATCCGTTGCGGTCAACAAGGTATGCACCGTCACCGCGAACGGCTTCACTTATCAAACTTCTGGTGGCACCGGCAATATAGAGCGTGGTAGGGTGGAACTGCATCATTTCCATCTCTGCTAATTCTGCCCCGGCACGAAATGCCATTGCGATACCGTCTGCCGTCGCCTGAGGCGGGTTTGTGGTCTCCCGCCAGA
>JAGHBS010000104.1 GCA_021160865.1 Planctomycetota bacterium
CAGCAGAAGCGCCCGTGCCGCAAGCGAGCGTTTCACCACTTCCGCGTTCCCACGTTCGCATGATTACTTCCTTTCGAGAAAGCACCTTTACAAAATGGACGTTCACCCGGCTGGGAAATAATGAGTGGTTTTCAATCATCGGGCCTATCTCGTGCAGCGGTATTTTGTCTACGTTATCGACGAATATGACCGCATGGGGATTTCCCATCGAGACGCAAGTCATTTTGAAAATGCCCTTTGGTGTTTCGAGGGGAATGTCAATTGCCCGCTCCTGTGCGATTTTTACTGGAATTTCAGATGGTTCAAGAATTGGCTCGCCCATGTCAACGGTGGCTAAGATGACCTTGTTTTGCTCGTTTAACGTCAGCGAGATTGTCTTTATCCCGGCTGATGTTTCTATTCTAAGTGGGTTATTGGAGGATATGCCGTGGTCGTGGACGTATTTTGCAACGCATCGGATTCCGTTGCCGCACATTTCAGCCTCGCTGCCGTCGGCATTGAAAATTCTCATCTTGGCATCGGCGATGTCGGATGGGAGTATCAGGATTAGTCCATCAGCACCGACGCCGAAGTGTCTATCTGAAATTCTTCTTGCCAGATTAGCAGGATTGGCGACCGTTTGCGCAAAGCAATCGATACAGATGTAATCATTTCCGATGCCGTGCATTTTCACGAATCGCATGGAAAGCCCCTTTATCTATCCATCATCACTAATCAGGTTTTAATCATATCGAGCATTAGGGCTGCTATTGGTCCGAAGATAAGTAATGGAAGCCATGCTGCCAGTATTGGGTTCAATCCGATGTATCTTGTTAGATAGATAAAAGCGAACGTTCCCCCTGCCATAAGTAGAGCTAATCCTGCTGATACCTTCGTATTCCGTTCACGAGAAAGTATGAAAGGCATCGCAACAAGCAGCATGATGATGTTATTGAAGAAATCCGCAAATCGGCTGTGGCGAACGAGCATTGCCCTTTGTGGATCGGGTACCCTTTTCAGGCGAAGCAGCCTGGTCAGTTCAGCCATCGACATATAATCAATCCAGTTGCTGGATTGCCTTAATGCTAATTCTTGGGGCGTGAGGTCCGATTGATAGATTAATTTACCGTCGGAGAGAATCCATCCTCGCTGATGCTTATCAGACTTATATATTGCAGCAGTTGCTTGAAAAGAGGCGATAATATCTCCTTCTTTTTGTTGAGTTTTTTTCTTTCTGCGATAAACGAAGGATGCGTTTTTAAGTATCGTTGCAACAATTCGGCCGTTTGCCTTTTTCAAAATGAGGCGATCGGCATGGATGGTCAGGTTCAATGAAGGGTCAGAGATTTTCACGCTCCGAATGCTCCGAGCATGCTTCCAGTCAATTGCACGATTTTTTGGTAGGGAGCGAACATACTTGATAATAGCGTCGGGACCGATTGCGGTAGGTATGAATGAGGTGGTAGGTGCTTCTTGACAGCCCTTAAGTTGCAATACGGCTGGTGTAGCTTGATTGGATGTGGACGAAGCGATGCTTTTGAATACCCAACCTTTTACCGAATTATCGTAGACTGCCATGGGGGCAGTAATATGCCCGATATATGCAAATCGGTTATCTCGAAGGATAAGTAGCGGATTTTCAAGACTTTGTTCAGCAGGTTTGAATTGCCGTGAATACCAGGCTGTATTTTTTTCATCGACGATAAGCCGAATCTGGTATGCCTCTTGGCCTGATAGGTCATCCGGGCTTCGAATGAGCTGATATTTGAAGGATGGTATTAGCAATTCTGAATCAGCGATTATCAAGAGGTTAAACCCTATGGCGCAAATGATAATCGGTAAGAGAAGGCGATGCAGACTGATGCCGCTTGCCAATACAGTTGTCAATTCATTAGCATGGTTCATTCGCCATAGTGAAAAGGCAGCTGCTGCTACGATAATTACTCCCCCCAGTTCTCTAAAGTACTGCATCGATTGAAAGCTATAGTATGAGGCTATATGGTGAAGCATTACTGTACTGGATTGGGCTTCTTGTTTAATCTCGAGGAATTCATCCATTTCGAGGAACAATGAAACTACGATGCGCAGCAAGATTATCGCAACCATGCACATTATAGTGCTTTTTAAGAAGTTATAAGCGACATATTTATCGAGGGTTTTCATCGTCTCATCGGTCCTGCATAGAGATATATCGTGATTGCTGCCAGGGCAGCTATTCCTGCCCAGATTGCCGTTGCTCCATAAGCCATTGAGGGTATCTTGGGATTGGTCATTAACTGCTTTCCCATAAGTATCAATATGATTACTGCTGCTGATGGAAGGGAGCTTATTGCAAATGCGGTTAGTATTTCTCCGCCTCTAAATAGGATTCCCAACACAGCCCCAAGCATCACCATAAGCAGACAGCTGATACTATATGAGAGCCGTTGATGGATTTCTGCCCAGACCTTTCTTTTAAGCATGGGTATATTTTTGGTAAACAAACTTCTAATCGCTTCACGAATCTTCGGTGGGGCAGTGGTGCGGAGTTGCTCGATGGTATCTGCGGAGATGTCCTTAGAGGCCGATATTATGTTTTTCGGTATGGCAAATGGGCCAAGAATATATTTCTTTTGATGTCGGATATTTTCGGGCGACTCACCTGCTGGTAGGATGGATACAGCTTCGAGTAAGACTGCTGCTACCATTGTATTGCGAAATCTATCCCACGATGCTTTGATGCTGGCTTTGCTTGCCCATATCTTGCATTCAATCTTACCATTGCGCATCTGGGTAATAGATATTTTGTTTCGACTCCAGCCTGACGCGGTATTTTCAGACGAAGGTTTAGATGTGGGTTGAGCAGGTAAAAGACAAATCCTCCCCTTTTTTTCAATTTGAGTTCGATTTGCATGGATTACTATTCTGGCAAGGGGAATTGAGGATTTGCCCTCGGCAATTTCAGTTAATATGTATTTATGATGGGTACTTATTTGTCTGGCAACTTCGTCATAAAATCTGAATGAGCAAATTTGACGACTAATTCGGGTAATCTTCGTGGCAATGGAAGGATCACTTTCTGGCTGCTTGAGCGTTTGATAAAGTTTATACCAATCATAGAATTTGGGCTTGTTTTTTATGGTTGGTAGTTCTCCTCGTCGAAAAGGAATTTGCTCGGCTATTCCGATATTTTCTCCATTTTGTTGAAAGACAGTAGGATTAGTTGGGTAAAACTCGACTATCGATTTACCTGAACGCTTATAAAATTCGAGTTTTGCACTGGAAGCCACCAGGCACTTGGCATTGTTCGGATCGGAATAATCAAGGATTATAACACCGTCAGCCCAGGGGCTATTTGGCTCGACGTGATCGGCATGAAAGATTAGATAGATATCAGAGTACTTGAATTTGATATATTGCTGTCTCATAAGTTTGTTGTATGCGATTTGCCTGAGGTCTTTAATCATTCGCTCTGAAGCCCCGAGCAGTTTTGGGGCGACGTAAAAACCTAAAACAAAGGTAGTTAGAGAAACAACTACTCCAAGTCCGATAGCAGGTGTTAGCACCGACACGGTTGATATTCCACTTGCCCTGCATGCCATCAATTCGTTATCGCGGCTGAAGCGCCCATAGACTATTGTCGTCCCGAACAATGCTGCTATCGGCAGCGTCATTGAGAACATTACCGGCGCGATGTATCCGAAGAGTTTCAATGCCTGTTTGGGACTTACCCCTTCCTTGTACAGCGGTTCAATGACGGCAAAAATCGTCATTACCAAGGTAAACGCTATAGTTGCAAGAAGCGTTGCCTTGAGGAGTTCTTTCGTAAGGTAAATTTTAAGTGTCCTAATCACAGTGGTTCCGAGGATTGAATTGTTTTTTCAGCCTTTCGATTTTCGAGCATCTTTGCTACTTGTTTGATTGCGCGGGAAAGACGTGCAACACCTTCATAAATTTCCTCCACGGTAACCGTTCCGAAG
>JAGHBS010000173.1 GCA_021160865.1 Planctomycetota bacterium
GATTACCCCTGCCGAGAAGATACAATAACGTAATGAGGACATAAGAGTCTCCTTGTTCCATTGCATTGTATTGCCGACGATAATAGCAGGATGCTGCCTTTTACTCAAGGAGGTTCAAAATGATATTCGATTGCGGCATGCTGGTCAGTCGGATTTGTTCTTGGCTGCCAGTGAGCGCATTACCTCGCGCGATAATCTTACAGCGCACCATCGTCTGCCGCACATATCGCAGTAGTCGGCTTCGGGAGATACGCCTCTGGAATGAATCTTTTTAGCGGTTTCGCTATCAAAGGCTAATTCGAATTGTTTTTCCCAGTCCAGTTCGGCTCTTGCAGCAGAGATGGCATCATCCCAATCGCGCGCCCCGGGGATTCCACGAGCAATATCGGCAGCGTGGGCGGCAATTTTGTAGGCGATACAGCCCTGTTTTACATCTTCGGCAGTAGGTAAGGATAGATGCTCTGCAGGGGTCACGTAGCAAAGGAAACTTGCGCCGTAATAGGCTGCCATGGCTGCTCCAATTGCAGAGGTGATGTGGTCATATCCGGGGAAGACGTCCGTTACCACCGGGCCTAAAACGTAAAAGGGTGCATCGTGGCAAATTTCCTGCTGGCGCTTCATGTTCATTTCAATCTGGTCTATGGGGATATGCCCGGGACCTTCTACCATGCATTGAACGCCTGCATCGTGGGCACGCTCGACCAATTCGCCAAGCGTCTCAAGTTCGGCAAATTGGGCTTTATCGGAAGCATCTGCAAGGCAGCCTGGACGTAAACCGTCGCCAAGCGAGTATGTTACATCGTGTTCTCTGCAGATTGCGGAAATCTCGTCAAACATCTCGTAAAGAGGATTCTGACGATTATGATATGTCATCCACTTTGCTAATATGCTTCCACCACGGGAGACAATGCCCATCCTTCGCGTGCTTACAAGGTCAAGATGCTCGCGCAGTATCCCAGCATGGATGGTGAAGAAATCAACACCCTGTTTAGCCTGGGCGGCGATAGTGGATAACATATCATCGTAGGTCAAATCCTCGATGTTTTTATCGACGATCATCGAGTAGATCGGCACCGTTCCTATCGGTACGGAGGCGTGAGCAATAAGGTGTTGACGGATTTCATCGAGGTCGCCGCCAGTTGAGAGGTCCATCACGGTATCGGCACCGTACTTGACCGCCCAGCGAAGTTTGATAAGTTCCATCTCCTTGCAGGAACTATCGGGCGAGGCTCCAATGTTGGCATTTATCTTTGTGGTAACGGCTCGGCCGATTCCGATTGGGTCAAGTTTCACGCCCGTTTCATCATTGCCTTTCAGATGGATACGATTAGATGGGATAACGAGTTTACCTGCGGCGATTTCATCGCGGATTTCCTCCGGTGGGAGTTTTTCCCGCTTAGCCACCTGCTGCATCTCGGGCGTAATTTCACCTGCAACGGCTTTTTGATATTGAGTAGCCATAATTCGTTTACCAGGTCCGACCATTGAGGTTTATTTGACCAGACGGAAACTGCTCGACGCTCATCTTTGCAGGATAAATCATGATGAAATTATTGGTACGATCTTTTGAGACAGCGATGTTCCCATCAGACGTTTCATAAAGCACTTCATTATCAATATCATGCCAGCCAAGTTTTTTATAAAACTCATGGACATGGCTGCCACAAAAAAGCATGCCGAAGTCGAAATCTTCTTCCTTAGTGATGTAATCCTGAAAGGCTAACATACACCTCTTGCCTGCACCAGTCCCACGAGCAAGGGGCGATGAGCAGACATTCGCAAGTCCAGCTATCCTGAATTGTTTTTCGCCGGCGAGGATGTTTCGATGCACCAATCTGATGCTTCCAACCAGCTTGCCGTCGCGATAGAGTCCGAACCAGACATCATCGTCACTCAGCGGTGTGCCATACCAGCGATGATGGACAAAGTTAGGCTCATTTGGAAACGCCTCATGTTGAAGTTGACGAATTTCTTCAGCCTGCTCTGCAGAGAGGTCCCGTTCACGTGTGATTTTCAATTCTTCTACCATCACTTGGTTTTCCTTTGCTTATGCATAACAAAATAAAACCGACCGAGAAACGGCCGGCTTGGATGATAATGCTCATTTACCGGCTCGCTTCCCTACGCAGCTCACCTTCGATGCCCGACGCGGTGCAACGAAGATTTACTGATCAGGTTCAAGGGGTCATTCTCAGTCCATTCGGACGCCCCCAGCGAACCATCAAACCTATATCACAAATTATAACAACATATCATCGCTAATGAAACTACGAGGCAAATAAAATCTCCCTTCATTGCGTAGCGATTACTTGCTTTGCTTCTTTTCAGTTTGCACGTTTAGATAATTTACTTCCAGCACGGGGGTATTTCCGAGGAGCGTTTCTGAGCCGATTTTTACTACGGATATCTGCGATGGGAATGCCAAACCATTTGGAAGGAGTTTCCATCGATAAAGTGTTACTGTCCCCTTGCCCGCTGGTTTATCAGCCCCGGCTGTTACCATCTCTAATACATAGGTTTGCGGGTTGAAATAATATGCCTTTATGTCTGAACTGCCGTTAATCGGTAAACGGATAAATCTCTTTCCTGCAATGATAACATTGGCGGGTTTACCTGCCTTTTCATTATGAATGGAGAAATTTAGTGGGCCTTGAACACGATGAAGGATAATCTTAAGCGATCGGATTAATCGCTTCTTTTCGTCCTTTGTGAATGTAAGATGGGTTGTATTTATCGATGCCTCACCATTGGCACTAACGGTAGCGCTCCACTGTCCATGAGGCAGCGTTGCAGAAGCACGGATTATATTGCGATGGATGTCTATTTCTTGATGCTGTTCGTTAATCGCACCACTGCCTGTTTCATCGTAGATGGTTACCACGGCTGTTGCACGAATTAGCCCGATCTGCTTCCATCGTTTTAATCCCCCGATGACCTCAACTGAGGTGGTGGCAATTTTACTTGGCGGAGCCTGGTGAACCTTTCGCTGCTTCGCATCACAGCCAATTACCGATAGGATAATTATCACGGCAAGGGGAAAATATTTGTTCATCATCATTATAATTACTCCAATGTTTTTAGTTATTATTCAGATTGACTCTTTGCTTTCTGATGCCTTGGGGTAAATGTCTCGCTAACGAGAGACTTACCACATCGTTTCATCATATCATCCCCGACAGGACTCGAACCTGTAACCTTCGGCTCCGGAGGCCGACGCTCTATCCAATTGAGCTACGGGGACAGAATCGTCAATTTAGTTTTTACACCTTGATTTTCGCACTATCGTCGTAATAAGTCAATATGCCTATAGCAC
>JAGHBS010000093.1 GCA_021160865.1 Planctomycetota bacterium
GGGTCTTTCCTCTACGGGTCTTTTCTAACTCCGTTACCGTCTCGATGGTAAAGTCTATTTCCGGGCCCATTCGCTGTTCTATAAGTTTAGCCAGTTTTACACCATCGGCATCGGTCCAGCCTGCATCAGGTACCACGCGGACGACCATCTGCCCGGGTTGCTCCTGAACGCATTGAATAGCAGCTATATGCTCAGCATGACGTGAAATAGCAGTAATGTTGTGGAAAAGTCGACCTGTTTTGCCAATAAGCACATGCCCTGTTCGTCCATAGATGCTTTCCACGACCCGGCCAGCGTAGACGTCACAAGCGACGTTGTTATTGGGTAGTAATGCCAAGTCGCCCACACGATATCGAATTAGAGGTGCAGCAAAATTTTGAAAGCCCGTACAGACCATTTCACAGATTGGTTTACCCTCTTCGTTTTTCCCGACTGGTAAAAACTCTATGATGCCATAGTCCATATCATAATGCAGATGTCCACAGGAATACTCGCTGATACAAGCAACCTTTTCGCCCTGGCCATATTGGTTATACAGGCGTGTTTTAAATGCCTGTTCGATAACCTCACGATAACCAGGCTGGAGTTCTTCACTGGTTGTATATATTGCACGAGGATAATGTCTAAACGGACGTGGGTGTTTGAGAAGATACCTGCCCAGGATATACATCGGGGTGGGATATCCTTCGTAGTACTGTAGTTCTCTTGAAGCAAGATCATCGAGGTAATCATCCATGGTTTCTGGTGAGATATGATAGATGCTATAGACCGTTTGATTGGCTACATAGTTGCGTCGCCAATAAGGGGGGTGTTTCTGTTGCGGCGGAACAGTCAGTGCTGAGGAAAATGATGCATAAGGTGTACCAAATTCGAACCCCATACGATCTCGCGCCCAGAGAAAACCATAGTTCCTGTGTACAGCTTCGGGCGAGCAATAGGTCGTCAGGGGCGAGCCAGTACTACCGCCGGTAACTTCGCGGCGTAATTGCCTACGCGGAAAGTTGTCAGCTACAAGTCTCATACCCGCATCACGGACTTGATCCTTCTCCAGTAGTGGTAGTTTAGGTAGATCAGCAACGGTGCGGATATCCTCGGGTCTCAAACCCAACTGAGAGAATCGTTCGCGATAGAACGGTACATGTTCGTATGCACAGCGAATGACTAATCGAAGTTGTTCATTCTGATAGTTCTCGAGTTCAGCCCTGGACCAGGAGAACGATTCGGAGAAAAATCTTCTCCACCGGGCAAAGTATTTACCGTATCGCCTCCGCTTCTTTTGGTATCCGTAGATAGTCGCAAAGATGTTTTGCATCCAGATAGGTGAAGCATTATAGATTGCTCGTGTCAGTCGATTTTCCATGTCAATCTTCCCGAAGTTTATCATGGTTACGTAGGGAAGGATCAAGGGCAGCAAAACTTACTGGTTCAACACCCGTTTCTTCAGCCAGTCGGCTTGGAATATCCGATTTTAGGAATTGTAGTTCTTTATACCGAGATTCAATCATGGAAGAGTATTTCCGTAGAACATCATCGGGATAGCCGGGATGGCAGGCGATTTCACTAATTCCTTCAGGTAGTTGGGAAAGCATTTCCCGCCAGGCATCAGGGCGATACTCTGCTCCTTCTCCAAGTGTTGCAATTCCAACTCGATAATCCGGTACTCGCATGCCGGCTTGGATAAAGTACTTCATCTTACGCGCACCGAGCCAATGCGTGATAATCCTGATAGGCTTTCGAGTATAATACATTGCTCGATGCAACCATCGGGGTTTGGTAAATGGGAAGAAATACCGATTTGAGCGAGCATTCATTATGCCGAGTTCCTTGGCGACCTCAATAGCCGCTTCGAAGAAACCGGGGTAGATATGTCGACTCTGATGACTATCCCAGTGCGTGATTGGTACGCCCATATCCAGTAGAACCTTTGCTTGGGCACGAAGTTCGCGCTTCATCTCCTCGAGGTTTAGCTGGTGTTTCAGGGCGCGCCTGGGAAAGTCTTGATTATGAAACTCACCATTAGTTCCCACCAGTGAAGGAATTTCCTTGGGATCACAGATCGGTGGACCAACGCTTAGGTTCCAGTGTATTCCGATTGTAACGTGCGGGAAATCCCGAGCTAAGATGGGCGTTTCCTTCACCGCCTCCCATGTGACATTCACGCTTACGCTTTTGACAAATCCTCGAGGCAATATCTCGAAGATCGCCTTGTTATTGCCGAACGTAAATCCGAAACCATCAGCGTTAACTATTAGCTTCTTCATCGGCTATATCTCGCGAAAGCTGATTAATTCGACGCCAGCCTGGAGTGCCTTTTGACGCAGAGCGGGGTCTCGCAGTATCTTTAACTCCTCCAAGCGCTCGTCGACGTATCTTGAATAATTCCTAAGGGTCTCATCAGGGTAGCCAGGATGAGCGTATATCTCGCTAACACCTTCAGGTAGTTTCCAGAACAATTGTTCCCAGAACTCATACTGATATTTACGAGCAGAATCGACCAATCCAGGAGTAATGAGACGGTCAGCCATGCGCATTCCTGCTCGACGAGCCTTACGCATCAGATATTTCGACGCTGCATAAATAAATGCCCGCCTGGGATGTACCAATAAATGGATCGTTGCACGTATCTTTCGGCACCTACCCATCGAGAAAATATGATGGTCGTGCGTCCGCATCCGCTGGATGTTGAATTTCTTGGCAACCTCGATAGCGGCTTTGAAAAACGGTCTGTATAGGTGTTTATTCTGATGGCTGTCCCAATGCGTAATCTCAATTCCATATTCAGTAAGTTTTTCGACCTGTGCTGTCAACTCTCTGACCATTTGCTCGTGTGGTATTTGCCCTCTGAGGGCTTTACGATCAAACTCGGTGCCAAGAAATTCTCCTTTTTCATCAACCAGATCAGGGATATCCTTTGGCTCTGAGACGCATGGACCAACCGATAGGTTCAAATGAATTCCGACCGAAACGTTTAGAAAGTTCTTGAGTTTAGTTACCTCTTCCACTGCAGGGAAGTTGGCATTGACACTAACGCTTTTAACAACACCGGCTTCAAGGCATTCCAATATGCCTCGATTGTTTCCGAAAGTAAACCCAAAGCCATCGGCATTAATAATTAGTTTCTTCCTGCTCATATTTTTTCGTAATCCCTAAAGATACTTTCGTAAAATTCGGATAGTCTCTTAGCTTCGATACGACAATTGAACCTTTCATCACCGAACTTCCGGGCACTCAAACTTAGGTTAGATAAATCCTTTCTGTCAGCAAGGTTCAACAAGTCTGCCAGATACGTCTCTTCGTGTTCTTCAGTAAGAACCACTGCTGGACAATCCTTGACCAATTCCACCAATAATGGCACCTTTGTAGTTATTACCGCTAAACCACAGGATAGATACTCGAAGACCTTCACTGGAATCGCTACTCGTATTTGTCGGCTGTCCAACGGGTGATAATTAATCCCAATTTTTGCCTGATTGAGTCTTTTGGCAACTTCCATATGGGGTATTTTTCCTATGGCATGGAGTCGTTGGCGAATTTCACCTGGGACATTCCGCTTGAGCCAATTTAGAGCCGCATCTGGCATTCCTAAAAACGTCCATGACCAGTTTGGCCGAGCCTGTAAGAAACGCTTAGCGATTGATAAGAGGAACTGCAGCCTTGAAATTCTAAGCGTACCAAGGTGGATAATCTCGTTTTGACGTTCACTAAACGGTTTCCATGTACGTTCTCGTTCACGGAGAAATGCTGGGGCAGGATAATTCACAAAGGTGACAACCCGCCTTGCTAATCGTTTATATTTTTCATGCAGCAGTCTGGTAGGCACGACTATACCATCGACTCGACGCGCACAACAGGAGTCCAATCTGGTTATAAAAGCACATACTGGTCTCCTGAGCCAACTGGCTAGCCAATCCTTAAGCATAAACAGCGATGTGTCCTCATGGGCATCGAAGACAACTCGCTTACCCAGAAGTGTCTTTGCCAAAATGGCACTCGGAAGCAATTCCACATCGTGAAACTGATATAGATCACCATTGATGGATTGGACAACCTTCAGCGCACGATACCAAGAGGTTGTAAGTCGCTTTATACGAGATGGAAATTTCTTTAAACCACGAATTGCTATCCCCTCTATATTATCGTCCTTATCGTGTACGCCACAGACGGTTACCCTGTATCCGAGCTCATGTAGCGTCATTGCCTCACGGTAGAATATACGACCATCCAGTGCCGAGTGAACCGTTGATATGTGTACGATATGCCTTGTCATCAGATGATATTCCCCTTAGTACGATGACTAAATCGGTTAGTATAAGATTGCATCGGTGTTCCTAATGTCGGAATAGCATTTTCCAAAGAAGCCTTAAGTGGTGCGCACGAATCCTCCTTATATTTTTAAAAATAGTCTTGATGCCATAAGTCTTGATATTGCGCTTCCAACTGCGAAGGTACTTTGCGCGGTCGTCTTGTGAGAATAAGGACCAATAGAATCTACTGTAATCATCGCGTGCGAGGTCTTTGCTTATTTTTTCAATATGCTCGCGCAGCGCTTTTCGTTCTTCCTCATTTCCGAATTCAGGAAATCCCCGATCGTCGAGAAAAAACACATCATAAGACCAATCAACGACCTTTCTTTCACGGATTTCCAATCTCAGGCAAATGTTGCCGGGTCGGGGCAGATTCAGAGAAGCTACAACGTTACCCAACCCGTATGCTGCCACTCCGTTTCCAATCTGCTCTATGGCACTGATTAGATGGGAATGATGGCTAACGAAGGCATCGGCTCCGGCTTCAATGGCGGCCTTGGCCCATGAGCGATGTTCCGGTGATGGATACTCTCCGTATCCATGATGTACGCTGACGATAAGAACATCACACCCTCCTCGCAGATTACTAATATCTTTGGTAAGCCGCTTCTTCGAAGGCGCCAAACCGGTAAAGGAAGGTCTTCTCAAGACCGTTGATCCTGAACAATAACCCAACAAACCTATTCGAACACCTCCCCGCTCGATAATAACCCCCTCAGGTTCAGCACCACTTTGGTCACCTAATCCGTATACCTCTACCCCAACAGATTTCAACTTCTCCAGAGTATAGATGATGGCTGCCTCTCCGTGGTCCCAGGTGTGTCCATTGACAACACTGACGGCATCGAACCCGGCCCGTGCTACGATTTCGGCAGCCTCGGGGGGACTATACCACTCGGTTCCAGGTGGTACGTCCGGGGGGCAAATAAAGGTTTCAAAATTGCCGATTGCTACATCCGCTGATCCTATGACCTGCTTTATACGAGAAACAAGCTCGTCGCCACCGTCGCGTAGGGCATGCTCTGCCGCCAGGCCTTGGATCATGATGTCACCTAAAAGCGCTATCTGCATCCCTAATTTCTGCCTAAAATATGACCCTAATTGTATACCTTTTCTACCGCCTAATCTATGAAAGCGGTTATATTATTTGCATGTGAGGCTTGTTAGTAAGCCTATTGAAACTTTCCATGCTAACAAATAATATCGGTCTATTAATTACTGTCAATGAGCGAAGTAAGGGGAGAAGTCGCTTATAGGAAAAGCATCAAAAATATAACCCTTTTCAACAAATGTCCGATATAATACAGGATAAAGTTGTACTTCAATGTTATAATTGTCTGATGAATCAATGAATCCAGCAACTAAAGGTGAATAATACCTGTAATCAAAACTTTTGTAGTAGATCGACGATGGAAATAGTTGCTCGGATGTGTTTTTTCATATTGAAGATTATGTAATATAGTTCGAAAGGTATTAGAGGAGAGAGTTTGTGTCGTCTCGTTTTGATATTGTCCATATTCTTTCACGGATAGCTGAGGAAGCGGGGGTTTGGGGTGTCATCGCAATCGGTCTTGCGATTGTCCTATTGGTGGGCATCCTGATAATGCGGGCAAGACTCTTAGCGCTTGCCCTGCTTTTTGTCGCCATGTGCTTCTCTAATTTCAAAGAACCTATTGGAACGGCTGCTGTTGCTATTCGATGGATATCGCTGATTTGTCTGGTGCCTCTTGGAATTACAGCAATTAATAGAAGACAGGGTATAGTAGTACTTCTTCTCATGATTTATGCTTTTTTCTCGATCATATTTTCCGTTCGTTCTCATGATCCTCTTTGGTCCTTACAGCGTAGTATAGCACTTGTTTTGTTAATCGTGGGCGTGTGCGGATCAGTTCAAGTTCTCTTAGAGAGAGGGGGCAGGCCCGAGCGCCTTTTCAAAGGTATGGTATTTTTGGCTGTGATATGGGCAATTGTTAATATCTTGCCGCTCCGAGGGTATATGCAAGCCCCTGTCGAAGAACGGTATGTTGGAGAAGCCGCTACCGTTGGATATGGCGCCTTGGTTATGGGTGTGCTTTTACCGTTTACTCTCTGGGGTGTTTTTCACAAGTGGTCTCATATGTGGCGTATAATATCTGCTGGAACAGCGGCAATGCTTGTGGTTCTTTTGCTTTTCGTTGCAACGCGAGGAGGTGCTTTCCTTGGTGCAATTGCCTGCATTCCTTTGCTACTACGGCTTTCGTTCAAACGCCTGGCAGTTGGTACATTGGTTTTAGTTCTTATCGCTGGCTCTATAGCACTTGTGATGCGATGGACACATCCAGCACAGCAGGAATATATATATAGGCGTTATATTGGATTTAGAGGTAGAGAAATAACTACCGGTCGAAAGAGATTATGGTCTGCAGCATGGAATAAATGTGCCTCTTCACCCTGGCTTGGTCATGGTAGTGGCTCTGCTATTCTTCCTCGTCGTCGAGCCGGTGCCTTCATAACTACTTTTCATAATGCCTATCTTACGGTTTGGTACGAAGCAGGAATTTTTGGATTTATAGTCTTCATTACTGCCCTTTTCGTTGTAATACGACGAGGCGTGTTTGTGTTCATTCGGTCACGCGATCATCCCGATCTGCAATTAGATGCACGATTGATGTTGGGATTGGTATTCGGATTGGCAGCCTTTAGTTTGGTAGAAAATGGTATCGCAAGCTCGACGAATATAAGTATTGGTGTGTACCTTATGACGATAACAGTGATTCAGAACCTTTGGCTTCGCCTGCAGCCTGAGCGAATTGAGGAAAGAACATTTCTTCCACACGAATACTACTACCAACCTTATCTCGAGTACCCTGCTGCTGGAGTTCATAGGGTATCTCATTAGTTGTTCTACGATTGCGGTCTTGCATTGTTTGGATGATAGAAATCATATGAAAGGGCTTATTGTATGGATATGAAAGATATATTCATGCGTCTGATGTATCGTAATGATGAACTTGGTCTGGCTCGATTTGACCCGTCGGATATAGAAAGCCGCTTTCCCTTTACGTGGTTGTATCGGCGTTATCCCAGTCGGATTGCGCGATTAGGGGTTAGGCTGTTGAAAATTCCTGCTATATTAGCTCCCATTACTTACCGTCGAATTTTGGGTGTTCCCCGTTATATCTGTCCAACGGTATATCATCACCTTGGACGGGCTTACTGGTATGCTTTAACGTGGGCTCCGGAGAGTGCCGATGAATGGCGAAGCCGTCTGGCTGAAATTTGCGACGGAGCGCTTGAAAATTCAATCATGTATAATGGATTTCGAACCTGGGGGTGCGGAAGGGACCATATGGCCGTCGATGGTCTGAAATCTGCAGAAACTCCGTGCGCCCATATGATCACACGCGTGGGATTATTATTACTACTAGCGGGAAAAACTCTCAATGAACAAAAGTACATCGATGCTGCAGTCGAAAGTGGCTTGATTCTCTGTAAGGAATTTAACTGGCATACGAAACCCAATGGGGGCTTGACCGTCAGCTTCTTTGTGGGTGGTGAGGACGAAACAATTAACGTTTGTGCTGACACAGCACTTCTGCTGGCTGAACTGATGGCCTCCGGTTATGAGGAAGAGCAGTTTCCCGAACGTTTCGTAGGCTTGGTCCGCATGATTAACAATGAGCAGGATGATCATGGCAAGTGGATGTACGTAACGCATGATTACTCCGAGAAAGTTACCAAAAACACAGCTGCTGACAATTCCCATTCAGCCTTTGTTATCAGTGCCTTGATTCGCATATTGAAAACGGGGCTATTGGAGCCATCGCTGGCTGAGAAGACACGACAAACTGCTGCTAAGGGTCTCGAGTGGTATTGCAAGACCTTTTTCCGTCCTGATGGATTCTCGTTCGATCTCGATAATGGAGTTCGTGAGGCATCGGTTACCAGCTACGCAGAAGGTGTCATGTGCATGTGTCACGCGATGGGCTCAGATGATATCCCCACGAAACTAAAAGACAGCCTTAATCTAAAGAATCTTGCTCATACAACCCTACAGAGGGCGATCAAGCGGTTTGTCAATTGTAAGACATGGGATGTTGCTAGTCATCGCTATGGACCGGTGCGTGTGAATATGCGTAGCATTCGGTGGGGTAGTGGACCTTTAATGGAAGCGATCTCCCACTATTTGGCATGGAAAAAGAGTGCTTCGAAGGTGAATTGAACTCCCAATCGGGCAAGAGGTGTGAATCCCAATAATGCAAGGATGGATTTATTGAGGCTGTTCTTGTTTATTCCCTTGAAGGTGGGCAAAACGTTTAACCCGAGCGTATATTATACACCCCAGAATGAAATAGATTATCCCAATGGTAGCATTACCAGCAGACAAAGCAAGAGCAGCACCCATAAGCCCCATCGGCCCGATTAGTAAAATCAACAATCCAATATTAATTGCAAGACTTACGCCACTAACTATGGTTGATACTACAGGTGAGAGGAATTTCTGAACGAATCCGGTCAACATAGGTCTTGGAGTGACGCTGGCAGCACCGATGAGACAGATATAAAAAATCGGCAAACTATCCTTGGCAACCTGCGGATAAAGCAGAAACAATGCTACATATCCTAAAATTGCTCCGAGTATCCCGATGATAACTATCATAGCAAAGGTTATCAGCAAATATCTCTTCATTGTGGTAGGACTCATCTCTTGAGCGTTTCGATGACGGGCAATATAAGTGATTGCAACCTGTCCGACCATTGAGGGTAATTGGGTGAAGAGCATCGCCATAGCACTTCCTGCAAAAAAGACTGTGACTTTTTCGGGGATCACCGTTGCTCCGAGGTACATCCGAACGATATACGGCTGAACCATCGTTAGTACACCTGCGCCGGTAAAGAGTGGCACCGTTTTGAGGTACGCTTTAAGGTCTGATTTGGAAATAATCGGCCTACCCCATAAGGCATTGCGGAGTATTATTCCTGCCCCGATAGTTCCACCGGCAACACCTATTGCATAGTATAAACCTACCCATTCCCTTGCTCCTAATGCCACTGGAACGATGATTAGACCGGCAGCAATCGCATAGATCAGTGAAGAAATAAGGAATCTTCCATACCATAGGTGTGCCCGGATATACATCTGCAATAAGGTAACGATCCCTGCGAGAATACCATATAAGACGAGTTGCCTAAGGTAAGAAGCAGTCAAAGTGCCGACTTTATCTTTGGACAACAGTCGGCCAAGAGGATTGGAAAATACAATGATCACCATAACGAATATAATGAGGATGCATATGTTGGCTAAAAGACCGGAACGGAAGAATCTGTCCTTTTCGGCTCCCTCGTAGTGGGCATGATCGCGGAAGAACGATGCTCGGGTACCAGAGGTGAAGATCATCGAGAGGGGCATAATCACCGACAAGGCGATTACAAACTCACCAAACGCAGCCTTTCCAATAAATCTCAATAGTAAGGGGTGGACTACCAGCCTTTCAATCGTCATTGGCAAGATGATTGCAAGGGAGTAAAGTGCTGTATTTACAGAGAAACCCTTGTATCGTTTAATCGCCCTTGCCAATATATTTGATATTTCTTTCATCTTCTGTTTCTGCGATTATTGCCCTGATTGGAAAGACTAATAAAGACTAATTCCTGAGAGTAGTCTTCACGTCCAAAGTAGTTTATCGGATAAATGAGAATTATCATGCAATATAGAGCGAGCCAAGGATAAGGGTAGGGATGTAATCTGTCAATTGTCTATGGGTTGCAAGAGACGATTATATGCAAACTACTATGGGGGATGATAAGCGTATCGAAAAGCCTTATAATATCCCAAGTGAAATTATCATTATGACAAATAGCGATATACAATCTGGACAGGAGACATCTCCAGGGTGCAGGAGAGGTAGATTTCTAAGGCGATTAGGGCAATGCTTTCAATGGCTGGTGAATCTGATTGCCATAATAGCTTTGCTAATTATATTTACACCTGTTGGGGATTGGTTAGACAACATACTGATTGATGTAAGCACATTATCAAAAGCAGATTATATCGTTGTATTAGGAGGACATTGTGAGCGTGTTGTTGAGGCTGTTCAGTTATATCGAGGTGGTTGGGCTGATAAGGTAATTGTATCAGCGTATGGAAAATCGGCTGACTTTCTCGGACACGTTGCCGAGGTTTATGGTGTTCCTTCTGATTCACTGATTATTGAACGTCAATCCACTCGTACAGCAGATCACCCCTATGCGATTTCTCGTTTACCTGGCATAGATAAGGAAAAAGATAAATTCATCATCGTGACCTCACCATATCATACCTCCCGCGCCCGTGCGGTGTTTCTCAAGGCTGGTTATCGAAACGTGATGATGTATAGCCCTGAATGGCGGGTCGGGGGGCGGTTTAATCGCTTGCCCGAGCGGTGGTTATTCCACCGATGGAGAATCCGCGCACGCAATTTACCTGAGCAGGTTTACGAGGTAATTGCCTGGGGACTGTATTGGTTCACTGGGCGAGTCTAGATTGAATTCTTCTGTAGCCAGAGTTGATTATACGATTCGTACCAAGGGGGAGATATCAATTATGATTTCCTGCTAAAAAATTCTTTAATCATAGTAGCAACATATTGAATCTGCTCATCGGTTAGTTCTGGATAGATTGGTAGTGCCAGCGATTCCGCCGCTGCCCTTTCAGATTCGGGAAAATCGCCCTTCTTGTATCCAAGGGATTTGAAACATTCCTGCTCGTGCAGGGATAGTGGATAGTATATTGCCGTGCCGATTCCCTTATCCTTGAGATAAGCCTGGAGTTCATCTCGGCGGGGGACGCGGATAACGTACTGATTGTATATCGAAACATTGTATTCGCGGATTGTCGGGGTGATGACCTCCTCGACATCGGCAAATAACTCATTGTAGCGTGCGGCATTGGCACGACGCTTGGCAGACCAGTCATCCAGATAACGCAGCTTGACCAGTAGTATGGCAGCTTGAAGGGTATCGAGGCGGAAATTGCCGCCTACCCATTTATGGTAATACTTCGGCTTGGAGCCATGATTGCGACATTGTCTCAATCGGTCAGCCAGTTCGACATCCTGGGTGACAATCATTCCACCGTCGCCCATTCCGCCAAGATTCTTCGATGGGAAGAAGCTAAAACACCCCACCGTGCCGATCGAGCCTGCCTTTCGTCCCTTGTAGGTAGCACCGATTGCCTGGGCAGCATCTTCTATGACGAAAAGATTATATTTTCGAGCAGCTTCCACAATCAGGTCCATCTCCGCCATCTGACCGAACAGATGAACAGGTATTATCGCCTTGGTCTTATCAGTAACGGCAGCCTCGATTTTAGTCGGATCGATATTGAACGTTTCCGGCTCGATATCGACGAAGACAGGTTTAGCACCAACCCGCCAGATGCTCCCTGCGGTAGCAAAGAACGTGTACGGCGTGGTTATGACCTCATCACCCTGACCGATTCCAAGAGTCATCAAACTTGCCAGAAGCGCATCGGTACCGCTTGAGACGCCCACAGCAGCGGCACAATTGCTGTATTCGGCAATCGCCTTTTCAAGCTCGGATACTTCCGGACCTAAGATAAACCGCTGGGATTCCAATACCGAATGGATTGCAGCTGTAACCTCATCCTTTATCCGTGCGAATTGAGCCTTCAGATCAAGTAAAGGTACTTCCATTTCTCATCCCTTCCTTTGGTTGCAACAGACCGGCTGGATTGACAGTCAGTCCTGCTTGTATTCATCGTAGGTTTTCTTGCCGACTGCTAATTCGGGCGGGAGGGGTTGCTCTTCGTCCAGATCGAGACATTTCAATACACCCGGAGAGACTTCCTTATATCGAAGCCCGCTTTCCGGACAGGTCATAATCCCATCGGCATCAGGATTTTTGAGACGGTGCCCATGCCGACTTATCCACCCGACCTGTTTAGCCGGTACGCCCATCATAAGGGCATAATCTGGAACGTCCTTTGCTACAACGGCACCAGCGGCAATGAAGGCGTATCTACCAATCTCGATGCCACAAACGATGGTAGCATTAGCACCTATGGTCGCACCACGACGAACGACGGTCTTTTCATAAAGTAAATGTCGATTAATCTGTGCACGCGGGTTGGTAACATTTGTCAGCACGCAGCTGGGGCCAAGGAAAACGTCATCCTCGATAATCGTACCAGTGTAAATCGAAACGTTATTTTGTACTTTTACGTTGTTTCCAATGATTACATTCTCGGCAACGTGCGTGTTTTGTCCAAAGATGCAATTTTTGCCTATCTTGGCCCCCTTCATAATGTGTGAGAAATGCCAGATTTTCGTACCTTCTCCAATCTCGGCCCCTTCGTCAACGTAGGCACTTTCATGGACGAAATATGGCTTCTCCTGCTCATTCATTGCTCAACCTCTTTACAATGTTGTTTATCGAATTTCTACAGGTGTACCACCTTGAGAAAGTGATTTGCTACCTGCCTCAAGGACTTTAACAACTCTCAGACCGTCCGCTCCGTCGCTGCGAGGGGTGGTGTCATTAATAATGCATGTGATGAAATGCTTACATTCTTCCCTAAGTGGTTCAATGGACGGTATCTTCGGAATTAAGATATCACCTACTCGCAACGAAATGGCTTCGGCATAATCATCGACGCTACGCTTCACTTCAGCCGATTTATCGTAGATGCGTATCTTTTCAGCTGCTTCCATGTCGTCAAAGACTATCATTTTTTGATTGCCGACGAGGGTTATCTTGCGAATTTTATGAGGATCGAGCCAGGAGACGTGAATATGTGCCATCCGACCATCAGCAAACTTTAGATTTGCGAAAACCACATCTTCGATACCTTCCTGTAGATATGCTTGCCCGCTGGCCGATACGCTTACCGGTTCAGCATCGAACAGGTAGCACGCCACTGAAATGTCGTGCGGTGCCAACGACCACCAGGCATTTTCCTTCTTTCGGACAATCCCAAGGTTAACCCGCTGACAGTACAGGTAGAGAGGCTTGCCAATTTTGCCGGAGGCAATAGCATCCTTTATGTAATTTACCGCAGGATGATACTCTAAAAGATGCCCGACCATTAGTTTGACTTTCTTTTCGGTAGCAAGGTCGATTAATTTTTTTGAATCCTCGCTGGTTAGTGTTAGCGGTTTTTCCACGTAGGTGTGTTTTCCTGCTTGAAGCGCTGCTGAGGCAACCTCGAAGTGCAAGGGGGCATCAACTGCTACCACTACGGCATCGACATCCTTATCTTCAAGGGCCTCATCCATATTGCTTATTACCTTGGCATTAGGGTAAAGGGATGACATCCTTTTGCGAATATCATCTTTCAGATCACATATGTATTTCAGTTCGACGTTGTCTATGGAAGCGAAATTGCGTACGAGATTTTTCCCCCAATTACCCGCTCCGATGACAGCTACGCCAATCATGGTCAGTTCCTTCAGAACTCCATAATGGAGGAATGAATGAGTGCATTTATATATCGTCCGATTTTAGGGACAGGATAAGTCCTTTTCAAGGAATATAGCGGATACTCCTCGTTATAGACTCGCAAGCATTATACAACGCTTGATGGAATCAGAGCATATCTCTATTCGGAGGTTAATATAGGGAGGTGTAATGCCTCGGGTTGCTTTCCGTTTATCGACGCTCAAGGGCAATGCCAGCGTATTCGAGATTAACCGGTCGGATTGGATATTGGAATATGACAGCATAGACCCCAATCGTCAGTCCCAGGGACTTTTATGGATTCGTCGTTCGGGATAATGAATTTCACCAACACCCCAATGGCACAGATGATACGACCATCACTGGTGGCAGATATGAAAGCGGCGCTTACAATGTGTCGGGGTTGGTCGGGATTAGTAATCTCCCTGTCAGAACGATAATTCAGGGTAATGACGGTACCAATGGCTACGAGTTTGCTCGATATGGCCCGGGAAGGACGTTAGCCACAATTGCGAGAGGTCGCGCGTCTATTTGTCACCCTTAGAGAATCGGGGCGAATACTCTTCTTCCTACGGGGGAGCGCGCCGGGATCCCTTCGTCTTTTCGCGATCTTGGGTAGCGTTCTGCACGTTGTTGTTCGGCGTGAGCCTGCGGAACATCAAAAAGAAGTAGATCGTGTGAATATGCGATGCGACAAAGACCTCATGAAGGCAGTTGGCCTGGGGGTCTCTTTGCAATTCTGGTTCTTGCCGCCCGCGGTGCGTCTGCACGGCTGGCGATTGGTCGCCGAGCGGCCGGACGGTGGTAGGATGTCGAGTTACTCGGCGACGCGCCGATACATGCCATGGTAGTTCACAAACTCGATGAAACCTTGATCGCGGAGGATCTGGAGTGTTTCGCGAAGTCTGGCACGTACATGTCGGTTCCGTGGATAAAGCGCCGAGAAGTAGCTCTCGAGACGGTATATGTCGTCAAGCTCGAAAACCTCTCCGACGGCCCATCGCTTACGAATTTCATCCCGAAGATAGCCAACCCAGCCCTTTGCCATGGTACAAGCGATAGTATTACACACAA
>JAGHBS010000155.1 GCA_021160865.1 Planctomycetota bacterium
TTCGTTTGACGCAGTTTACTGCAGATACTTCTAAGGAAATTCAAAAGGCGCTAAAAGCGCTCAATTCTGCCAAGCCACCTGTACGAGGGCTTATTCTGGACCTAAGATTCAATCCGGGTGGATTATTGACAGCTGCTGTGGATGTAGCTGATGAGTTTCTATCACGAGGGTTAATTGTATACACCAAAGGACGCAATACTCGCAAGATCGAGAAAGTCGCAACGGCTTTAGGGGCATATCAACACGGCCCGCTGGTGGTGCTGATTAATCAATATAGTGCATCGGCAGCAGAGATTGTCTCGGGGGCTATCAAAGATTGGGGAAGGGCTATTATCATCGGAGAACGCACTTTTGGAAAGGGTAGCGTGCAAAGACTTATTCCCCTACGGTTCCACCGTGCAATTCTGAAACTCACAACCGCATATTATTATCTACCTTCGGGCAGATGTATTCATCGCAAAAACGGCTCGAAACTTTGGGGTGTTGATCCAGATGTTCCCGTAAAGGTGACCATCAGACAGATGAATAGATGGGCAGAACTGCAGCAAGAAACCGATTTGTTAAAAACTACCAACTCCGGAAGAAGATTGGATGACTTGCTCAGACGCCAGATTCAACAGGATTATCAACTCCAGACGGCACTATTACTGATAAGGCTAAAATTGCTGGCACAAGGGAAGTGCATATCATCAACCACAAAGATAGCAGCGTAGATTTATAGATATATCATCACAAGCGTTTTTGAGGCATTGCGGTCAGTGCCCAATCTTATTAAAGAGAGAGAAAGTCAGAATCTTTGCCATTCTGGCGGGTTTTTGAGTTTGTATAACGTCTCACCTGCTCTGGCGATGTAAAATCGACCTTCGTCTTGCTTGTTTTGCCAATCAGCAGGATTTATCGACGCAGGGTCGCGATATCCGAGATTTACCTTTTTGCATCGTTCCGGTGGGATGCCCGTAGCCAGGGTTACATTCACTCGACATTTTTCAACGCCGTTCTCGTAAGTTCCAATTCCTCGAACGTGGGTTGAATGTGCCAGCACGCCCCACGGGTATTTTTTGAACTTATCCCATTGTTTCAGGAAGTAATCACGTGTGTGATAGCCTATTTCATCAATGATTTTTCCGTGTGTGTATGAAATTTCCGTTACATGTGGAGCGTAGATAATCAATTCGCCTCCATCAGCAACGATGCACTCAGCCTTGTACATGCATTTACCTGCCGTCCAGATATCGTCGTACATTTCCGGTGCCCTTGCCAGGACTGATTGAAAGGGCTTATCCATATATTCGATGTGAATTTTGGCTGATAAATCAGCAGCAGCTGACCATGCCTGCTCAACGTCGCCGAAGTATAAACCGTATACCCCTTCCTTGCTGGTGACGAGACACAGGGCAGATTTATCTACCTTAATCATATCAGCGGCACGATCAATGGTAGCACGAACAGGTGTGTATTTTGTGCCGATAATCTTTGGATTGGTTATCACTGCACCGAGCCAGTGGAAGAAATTCAATAATTCCTCCCCGCATATTCCAGGAAAAAAATACTTATTCCCGCCGGAAAATCCTACAACTTCATGAGGAAACACCGGACCGACGATTAGCACCTTGTTATAGTCATATATCAAACGGTTAATCGTTACCGGCACATCCATCTTGAACAGCCCGTTGGTGATTTGCTCCACCTGCTCTGCAGTAAGTTTGCCAATTTCGAGAAGGGCTTGGGGATTTTTCCATTGATGATTGAATACCTTTGAGTTGCCGAAGGTTTCAGACCATTTTCCTTGCTCGATGCCGAAGAGTTTGGCAATTTGCTGTTCGGTTAGTTCCGGATGCGTTCCTAATGCGACGAGGAAATCCATCTTCGATGCTCGCCTGCCGAGGTATTCATTCAGGGTTCTTGCGATCAATGGCAAGGGGCAGGTGCGAGTAAGATCAGGTACTATTGTAAGAACGGACTTACCATCGGCAGCCATTTCGTCAGCAGCCTGGGCGATAATGGATTTAATTTCCTCCTCGGTAAGTAACTTATCTGGGTTGCCCTTACCTATCATTTTGCATTTCCATAATGTATTAAGATTCTGACCTCGTATTTACGTATTTTAATAGCTCTTGCTATACGATGGTAATGATAAATATCCCTCGGTGCCTCTTTTATTTTGTTAGAAGGGTGCCGGTGGATTTCCCTCACTGAATACCTAAATACAAGATAGGAGTTGTCATTTTGGCGACAGCCGATCTTTTATAATTTCTCATCTGGTTTTATCGCTGATTTACATGTGGGGTTTAATTCAATATATTGTCTTCTCATGACCAAGGGTTTATTCATTTTGGATAAGATAGCGTATGAGAAGGTCTATGCTGGGCGCGTATCCGAGGAGATAAACCGGCTTGTTGAAATATACGCTCCTCCAATATCTCCCGATTCGCTCAAAGGGGACTTATCTATCCTGCACGATGCTGATGTTATCTTCTCTGGCTGGGGTGGGCCATTGATGGATGAGGAGTTTTTATCAGCCGCCACCAATCTCAAGGCAGTGTTTTACGGGGCAGGTACGATTAAGTACATCGTGACCGAAGCGTTCTGGAAAAGGGGCATCGTCATCACTTCTGCCTACGCTGCCAATGCGATACCCGTATCAGAATATACCGTCTCTCAGATATTGTTTTGTCTCAAGCGTGGCTGGTATTTTGCCCTCGCGATAAAACGTGATGGAAAATACCCCCCGCTTGAGAATATCCCCGGTGCATATGGTTCTACGGTGGGGATAATATCGCTTGGTGCGATAGGTAAACGAGTATGCAAGTTGCTTGGTGCCTTCGACCTGAAGGTAATTGCATATGATCCCTTCGCGGATGATGAACTTGCTTCGCAGCTTGGCGTTGAACTTCGTTCGCTTGATGATATATTTCGGTATTCGGATGTAGTTTCCTTGCATACGCCGTTGTTGAAGGAAACCGTCGGGATGATAAGGGGCGAGCATTTTGCGATGATGAAGCCCTATGCTTCTTTCATTAATACCGCTCGAGGGGCTATTGTCAGGGAAGATGAAATGGTAGAAGTCCTTCGCAAGCGGAGCGATATAACGGCAGTGCTTGATGTAACTTCGCCCGAGCCGCCGCGGGAAGATTCCCCGCTTTATACCTTGCCGAACGTTATCCTCACGCCTCACATTGCTGGTTCGATGGGCAGGGAGTGCCGACGAATGGGTGAGTATGTCCTTGAAGAATTGAAACGCTGGCTGGCAGGTGAACCGTTGAAGTGGCAAATAACACGTGAAAAGGCAGCAATAATGGCATAAAAACTATTGCAGGAGAGGTGATATGATTCATTCAGGATTGGTATCAGTTACGTTCAGGAAACTTTCGCCCGAAGAGATTGTGAGTTTAGTATCGAAGGCAGGGCTCGAAGCAATCGAATGGGGAGGCGACATTCATGTTCCACACGGTCAGGTTGACCGTGCCAAGGATGTCCGCAAGATGACCGAAGACGCGGGGATAAAGATGCCTTCCTATGGTTCATATTACAGCGTCGGGCACGAAGAAGAATCCGTATCGTTCCATGCGGTTTTGGACTCTGCCGTGGAGCTGGGGGTGCAGACTATCCGTGTCTGGGCAGGGAAGAAGGGTTCGAATGAAGCCGATGCTGATTATCGCAAGATTATCGTCGAGGATTCCCAGCGGATAGCTCGGCTGGCTTACGAGGCAGGAATTGGCATCGCCTATGAATATCATTCAAATACGCTGACTGATACTCACGAATCGGCAGTAAGATTATTGAAAGATGTGGCTGCTGATAATGTCGGTACTTACTGGCAGCCGCCTGAGAAGTTGAACCTTGAGCAGTGTTTGGAGGGGCTTGAGGCAATTTTGCCCTGGCTTGTCAATGTACATGTTTATAACGAGGATGATGAAACGGAGGAATTATTACCCCTGGCTGGTGGTGAGGATCGGTGGATGCGGTATCTGAAGGTAATTGCCTCGACTGGCCGGGAGCATTTTGCAATGCTGGAGTTCGTCAGGGGCAATTCGCCCGATGCCTTTCTGGAAGATGCCAGGGTTCTCAAGGATTGGCTCAGCCGGTTGGACTAATGTCAGCGTATTAGTATTTTAGCATTGTTGTGTATTTTCAGTCGGCTTGAGTCATATCTGCTGGTTTGCTTATTGGTAAAGGAATCGGTCTTCTCCGGTACCGGTAATAGATAAATATCTGGGCGATTAATGCCAGGATGATTACACTCGCCATTACAGGAAAGATTTGTCTAAGTCCGATGAGTCTTGCCAGTGCTCCGCCGCCAAGTGAGCCGATCATATATCCGCCCGAGGTGCATATTTCGTGAATGGAAGTTGCGTGAATTCGACGCTTGGTGATAGAGACAGCGTAATACAAATCAGATATGAAATATACCGATAGGCCAAGCGCTGCCGCAATACTGTATGTGCCGAGTTGCCATGCCGACGTGCTGGTGGATATTGCCAATACCATAATGGCTATCAGTATTTGGATACTCCAGAAGAATGACTTATTATAATGCCATCGTGTAGTTCTTCCCATCAGTAAGAAGCCGCACATCAGGGCTATTCCAACACCGGCACCGATAGGCGCATGCAAATTTGGACCAATTCCCATTTGTTTCATGAGTGATACCATGGGGAATTGGATTGTACCTAAGGTTGCGCCAGCGACAATAGTGGCGATTATGGACATAATGCGAAAAACCACAGCCTCGGGTGAGGGTTTTTCCGATTTGTCCCATTGTTGCCTTATCAGATTTTCCTTCCGATGATAAGCAGAGGCTGCCATGATGATTGCACCGACTACAATGATAACCGTTGTTATGTAGGGCAATAAGTGTGATGACCATCTCGACCAAAGCCAGCCACTTATCAAGTATCCGATGACCGAGCCGAGATACACGCTAAAACTAAATAGCGTTATGCGTTTATTGAGTTGGCCTCCCTGATGTCCTACGCTAAGCCATCCTACCAGGGGAGGCCAGACCATCCCGGAAACTGCCCCCTCAATTCCTATAATCATCAGCAACAATGCTACCGAAGGCATAAGAGGCATAATCGTGATCAAGCAAGCACTTGCCGTCATAGCCATCATTATCATTTTTCTGGCGTTTACTTTGTCGGCGTGAGGACCGATTAACAGACAAAATATGATGTACCCCAGTGTCCAAACCGCTCCGATTGCACCAACGGCTACGCTTCCACCGTGAAGGACGTTCATAGTCCACCACGGCCAGGTGACCATCAATATCCCGCTGCGCATCCCGAAGAGGAATCCACAAGCGTACAGCACAAGGGCTGAACGCCTCCATTGTGAGACGAGGATAATCGGTAGTGGTCGAATCTTCACCATTGGCACATTTTCACAAGGCAACCTCGATGTTGCAGGGGAGTTATGCTATATCTACAGGATTATAATACAAGGCAAATTTACTGCTTCGTGAAGGAAATTATTTGACGCCCTCCCCGGTGGGTGTTCATTGCGATTTTACATGGCTTTTTCAGGCCAATCGCCTGTAAAGACCTCCTCAGCCGGGCCTGTCATGTAAACGTGATTGTTATCAGCAGAGCAGTACAGTTTCAAATCTCCACCTGGCAGATGTGCGAGAATTTCCCTCTCGGTGAGGTCGTTGAGCATCCCTGCGACGCATACAGCAGAAGCGCCCGTACCACAGGCAAGCGTTTCACCACTTCCGCGTTCCCATGTTCGCATTATTACTTCCTTTTGAGAAAGCACCTTCGCAAAATGGACGTTCACCCGGCTGGGAAACAACGGATGGTTTTCAATCATCGGGCCTATCTCGTGGAGCGGTACTTCCTCCACGTTATCGACGAATATGACCGCATGGGGATTTCCCATCGAGACGCAAGTCATTTTGAAGATGCCCTTGGGTGTTTCGATGGGAATGCCAATTGCTCGTTCCTGCGCGATTTTTACCGGAATTTCAGATGGTTCAAGAA
>JAGHBS010000007.1 GCA_021160865.1 Planctomycetota bacterium
CCGTAAGGATGATAAAGCAGGAATAATGTCAAAACATCTCAAAAAAACTCTAATTTTCGCTGCCAAGATACTCCTTGCCGGCATTCTGCTGGGATACGTCATAAGTAAGGTACACTGGAGCGATTATTATATCGTTTCAAACGGTCAGCGGATACTTGTTCACGGCTTTGCTTCGACGATTACGCACGCCAATCCATACCTTATGATCGGTGCATTTATTTGTTCTCTCTTTCCTATCATTGTTCTTACAATCCGCTGGAGATATTTGTTGAAGGTGCAATCCATAGATGTTTCTTTCTCGGAGGTGCTGAAAGACACATTTCTCGGAGCATTTTTCAATTATGTCATCCCGGGCAACGTCAGTGGGGATTTGGTAAAGGCCTACTACATGGCCAAAACCACCCGTAAGCCTGTCGCTGTCGCAGTTAGTGTATTCGTGGATAGAGCAATCGGACTCTTCGAGTTCGCCCTACTACCAGCAGGTATGATTATAGCAATATATTTCAGCGGAGCATATCAACCGAGCGAGATTGCCCTACCTGCAATCATCACCGTTGCTGCTTTGATAATAGTGTCGTTAGGATTGGCGACAGTGATAAGCAATCGATTTCGTTCGCTATTAGGGTTTCGGAGGGTTCTTTCCTGGCTACCTTTGAAACGGCACCTAATCATGGCTGCCAGAGCGGGAAACATGTATGGTCGGAAACCTGCTGCATTATTCATTGCCATTGTAATCTCTCTAATTGGACAACTCCTCTTCATCAGTACCATCATGTTAGTTGGCTTTAGTATGGGGTTAGAGATACGATGGTATCAATTCTTCCTCTATATTCCACTGATATACATAGTGGCTGCTATACCTGTCAGTCCTGGTGGTTTAGGCTTGACAGAGGCGTTATACATGACCTTTTTCACATCAAAAAGCGTCTCGGCAAGTGAGGTTCTTGCGATGGCACTGGTAGCAAGGATCATCCCGATGGTCTGCTCGCTGCCCGGGGTAATAGTTGCTTTGAAAGGTCCCAGGATACCCTCAGCCGAGCAAATAGAGGCTGAATTAGCCGAACAATAAATCTCCTGACATTGCAGTTCTCTTGTTCAAGTCTGCCCTGCAATAAACCGAAACTTTACAAAGGCATCGTCCTGCAAAATCATCGATACGGATACGATAGGGAATAAAATGGCACTTATCGAAGAATTGACCAAGCAGCAGATTGATACCTGTCTCGATGAGGCGATTCGCCGTAAGATTCCCCTTACCATGAGTTGCCGCGTCAAAAATCGCTGGTATAGCCTCCACACACGAATACTCAAACGCGATAAGAAGAGACTCTGGCTCGAATATCCTACCGATGAGGAACGCCCTGAGAAATTCGATGTCGGACTGGCATTGGGATTAGCATTCAAACTTGGTCATCACAAGCACATCTTCACTGCAACGATACAAAACCTCTGCAAAGTTCATACAGCCGATACTGCCGATACCTTGCGACTAATCTGCATCCCTATCCCAAGCAGGGTCCAGAAGGTTCAGCGTCGGGCATTTGTTCGAGTAGCAGTACCAGCAAGTCGATCAATCCTCGTTACCTTCTGGCTTGGAGGAAAAGATGCAAATCAACTGGTACGATGGGAAGGATGGATGACGAACATCTCAGCTGGCGGCTTTCAACTACGCATGCCAAGTCGCTCTGCCCCGGATATGAACACAGGCGAGATTGTGGGGGCAAGAATTGAAGTCGGACAGGATTACGAACCCATCATCGTTGACGCCCGCCTGCGAAGCCTCCTCCACGATGAAAGAGGCGTAGCGCTGCTGGGATTTCAATTCCTCGGTCTGAATGACTCCCAGCAGGGCAGAAAAACGTTGCAGCGTATCAGCAGAATCGTTTGTAGTTTCCAGAAAATCCAGTGCCGTCGGCAGGTATCAGCATAAACACACCTTGCCGGACGTGAAGCGTTCGGTTAACATCGCAATTACTATGAAAACCCCCACCGATGATAAAATTACCTATGCTATCTGGACAACTGCTCTGGGCACAATGGCTGGCGTGAAAAATCGTCAGGGATTGATAAAAGTCATCTTGCCATTCTATCGCCCTGATGATCTCAAGCAGATACTCACTTTCAATTACCCCGATGCTGCTGATACCCCCGATGAGTTTGCTGACCTTATCCGTCTATCACGTGATTATTTCAATGGTAAAGAAGTCTCTTTTTTAGAAATTCCTTGCTGCTTACCCGATGAAAATACCTTCACCGGTAAGGTGTTGCGTAAATGTCGGCAGATTCCATATGGCCAGACTCGCAGCTACTCCCAACTTGCTGAAGCGATTAATCGTCCCAATGCTGCCCGTGCCGTTGCTGCGACGCTGGGAAAAAATCCCTTACCCCTTGTAATCCCCTGTCATCGGGTCATCTACGCCAATGGCAACCTCGGAGGATTTTCATCACCTGGTGGTGAAAAAATGAAACGAAAGATGCTTTCACTCGAACATGCTATATGAAACTCAACGACCGAACTTGCCAAGAAAGATTTTTACAAAATTATCGCTCTGAAATTTGCCTTTTGCTCATCTGTATTGTAAACTCATTTAGAAGGAGCAAAGGGTAGACCTCTGCGCCTTATGAAATATGGAGGCATCGGGGAAAATGCGGAAAATATTGTTTTTGTTCATGCTCTCGGCTGCGTTTCTCGGCGGATATTACCTTCGGGGTAAACCTAATAGTCCGGATATCTTCGCAGAGGCAAAGAAGGTGTATCATCGTCTCACCACTATTACCGACCGTTCTGTCAAAGCCGTAAATGAAAGGAAGTATTTCCCTGCTTTGTTTGATACGAATAAGAAAAAGGTGGATAATGAAACAGCCGATGCTGCAGGCAATTCCCCCCAGCCGCTATCTGCTAACACTACCGTGCACTATCGAAGTGAACCAATTCATCAGCCCGATTTTCCATCAATAAGATGGTAAAAGTCCGCTCCATCTATACATTTCTTCATGATGAATAAGCATAAGCAAATTACTGTCGAGTGGTAGGGATTGCATCAAGTTGAAGATCGTCAATCTTACCTGCTTGAAGGTAGTGATACCCCATCCCTGCTATCATGGCTGCATTATCGCCTGCATATTGTAAGGCAGGTAATCGAACCTTCGCTCCGATTTCTTCTCCGAGTTTCCTCACCGCCTCTCTCAAAGCCGAGTTTGCTGACACTCCCCCACCGATGATGAGTGTTTTTGTCTTGTAGGCAAGGGCAGCCCGACGCAGTTTGACCACCATCATCTCCACCATTGCCGCTTGGAAGCAGGCTGCTATATCGGCTTTATCCTGCTCGGTAAGATTCTCGATGCCCTTCGAGACGCCCGAACGGATAGCACCCGGGGTGCCGTTGACATAATACAAAACGGCTGTCTTTATTCCACTGAAGGAAAAATCAAGCGAATTCTCATCGAGGAATGTTCGTGGAAACCTTATTTTATCCGCTCGACCCTGCCGGGCTGCCCGTTCAATTGCAGGACCGCCCGGATAACCCAAGCCGAGAATCGCAGAGACCTTGTCGAACGCTTCACCAGCGGCATCGTCAATGGTGGCTCCAAGAAGTTCTATATCAAGACAACTTCGACAAAGATAAAGCGACGTATGCCCACCTGAAGCGACCAACGCCACCGCAGGGTAGTCAATCGGCTCGGCATCGAGGGCAGGCGCGTAAGCGTGAGCGTGAAGATGATTTACACCTATCAGAGGTATATCCCAAACCCATGCTAACGTCTTGGCCGCCATCAGCCCGACCAATAATGAACCAATTAAACCGGGCGTATTGGCTACCGCAATTGCATCGATATGAAATTCATTGGAATTATCCTGCCTGCTTTGCAAAACGGTTCGAGCATGATCGATAGCACGGGAAATAACCGGATTAATCATCTCAAGATGCGCCCTGCTTGCAATTTCAGGCACCACTCCACCATAAGGAGCATGAAGTTCGACTTGCGATGAGACCACGCTGGAGATGACCCGCTTACCATTTTCAACCACAGCACAGGCGGTTTCGTCGCAGGTAGTTTCTATGCCGAGTATTATGATATTGCTATCTTGATGAGAGTCAGAATTGCCCATCGTCGCATGTGCTTACCGATATTCTAACGAGTATCTTTCTTGCAATACGCTCGAACGCCATTTTTGCAAGTCCTCACCCTCCTGTTCGATAAATGCATCAATTGACTCACTCAAAATCCTCAATGCTAATGCAAGTTGTTCATCAACTTCCAATATCTCTCGCATCAATTTAGAAGCATGAGCATTAACGGATGAAGATGTCTTTGGACGCCTTGGCTGGCTTGACTCATCCATCGCATCCACGGGGGGGATAGCTACCATCGCACGAAGTCTCAAAATGGCTAATCTTTTTTTAGATGCTACGGTGAGTTGCAATGGGAAATCGGGCCTAACACCATGACGGTTGGGCTTTCGACGAAAATGCTCCTCCAATGGACTTCTCGAAGTGGCGGGGGCAGTTTCAGACCGTCTCATTCCCGACGACTTCATCGTAGCTGTACCTTCTTGAACAGAATGAGCCGGTGCCGTCAGAAAATACTCCCCAACTGTTAGATAGACCTTTCCTAAACCCTTACCAAGGTCGAGCATCTTTTGGATGAACCATTTCCCATAACTTTCCTGTCCAACAATCACAGCACGATTATGAATCTTCAATGCCCCTGCAACGATCTCCGCTGCCGATGCTGTGTGATGATTTATCAGCACCACCATCGGGATAGGTGGATAAGTACCATCGACATGGGCATAATATGGCTGGCAATTACCGTTGCGATCAACCGTTTGAACGATTAAGCCTTTTGAGAGAAATCTATCACAAACCGCAACAGCAGATAATAGGGTCCCGCCGGGGTTATCCCGTAGGTCCAAGATTAATCCGTTCGGATTATCAAATTGACAATACGCCTCCTGCAGTTCAGCAGGAGTAGTATCAAGAAATTCGCTTATTCGCAGATAATATAGCCTCTTTTCTTTATCAAGAAGGTACTGCCAGCGATTGGATTCACCACGAACAATACCTCTAACCGTACGGATTTTAAGCCGCTCGGGCTTCAATCGCTTGATAATTATTGCACTCGTTCTGGCAGGCCTTTCCGAGGAGCGAAATCTGCGCAAGGCTACGACTACTTCGTTATCCTTCCCACTCTTACCCGTAGGCTGGAGCATCTTTTGTACCTGCTCTTCGTAAAGATATTTAGCACTAATGCCGTTGATTGATATTACCTCCATCGGTGCAAACAAACCTGCTCGATAGGCAGGGCTATCTGGCAAAGAGCCTATGACAACAATCTTATCATCCTTTGCAGCAACCATCAGACCCGTTCCGAATCGTCGTTCTGATCCTTGCATCCCAATGAGAATCTTCTCATCGGGGGGAATATATACAGCATACTTATCAATCCGACGAACCATCCCTTCGATTGCCCCTCGAGATGCCTTATCCGGAGAAACCTTAAAATAACTATGGCGTTTGATGAACTCGTATGCCCTGATAGCGCCATTAAGGTCATCGACGGCTGGGGTGCACCGATGCCTTTGAGGATAAACGGTGATCGGCCTCCAACGAGCAAGGACTAATGCCAGAGTCGCCAGAACAATGACCACAGATATCCAGACGATATTTCGCAAAGACATAAACTTTTACCTTAACATGCAGGACTTTATATCCTCTCCTGCACCCTGAGATTACTTTCATTGTTGAATTTGGACGGATAGATAAATAGATGCTATAAATCAAGAATGGGCAGGGGCGGAATCGAACCGCCGACACCGTGATTTTCAGTCACGTGCTCTACCAACTGAGCTACCTGCCCGTCAATGGTATAGTCGCTGCATTTTATCGGATACCCGAACATAATCAAGATACTCAATTCTACATCATCCGTCAAGGAAAACATTTTCCCCCTCGCCTAACAGGTTGCATAACTTAGCCCCGCTTACGTCCATTCCACATACGTTTGGTTTGATAGTTTACAGCCTGCAAGATTGGTACGATTTGATACAAAAATATGTTGACTATCGCCTCTCTTGCATCGAAAATGCATTATTATTGATATAGAAGCGAAATTCGTGTACAAACCTTCACGAGACTTTATAAAGGAGTAATCAAATGGCACATGTTGTAGCAAGGCAACATGGTAGATTTCTCTACCCGCTGATACTCTTTATCTTCCTGTTCCTTCTTTCAACCGTGCTTGCCATACTGTTTTATGTCCGTCAGGACGAAAAATCCGATGCTCTGTTGGCAGCTCGGAGGAAATACACCGAGATGGTCAAAAAGAACAGGAAAAATCAGGAGGTCATTGAGAATCTGATAATGAAAATAACTGGTCAAAGTGTCAACGATAAAGTTGCAATCGCTCGGGCAGATAATGCCATGAATCTGCCATACAGTAAGGAATATGCCAACCTTGGTCTTGCACCCACGATAGAGAGGCTTGATTCTGCTCTTGTCGATGCAAAGAAACGTATCAAAGAACTCGAAGCGAAGATAGGAACTCTTAACGAGGAAATCGGCAAAAAGAATGAGGAAATTGCCAAGATCAAGCAAGAGATGCTCAACGAGGTCGCCGCTGCCCAGAAGAAACTCGAAGAGGCGATGAAGAAATTCCAGGCTGACCTCAAGAGAAAAGACG
>JAGHBS010000061.1 GCA_021160865.1 Planctomycetota bacterium
CTGAAATCCGCCACCACCAAGGCTGTCGATGCGTTGGACTCCTTCAAATCAACAGTAGAAGATGCCAGGGCAACGCTGAAGGATATCTCAGGTATGACCCGTTCGACTGCCTCCAAGATTAATCGGCTCCTTTCTCGTTTGATGGTTCAGTCAGACAATCTCGGTCAGGTTCTTACATCGCTACACCATATAATCACAAGAATAGAAAGTGGTAAGGGTTCGCTCGGCCAACTTGTTAACAATCCCAATCTTTATGAAGGTATTGTTGATGCAGTCGATCAACTCAAAATCACGCTGGAAATGCTTCAAAAAGTTCTCATAAAATGGAAACAAGAGGGTATCAAAATCCAACTGGGAAAATAGTCTTCCAGTCTCACGATTTTTGGTACGCTGGAGAATAAAATTATGCGAGCGGCACTTGTAGGATTACCTCAAAGTGGAAAGAGTACCCTCTTTGCCGCTGCTGCCGAAAGTAGTGGTTCGCATGTACATCTGGAAAAGCCCGATCAGGAACACATCGCCATAATAAAAGTACCCGATGATAGGGTCGATTGGCTTAATCAGCACTACAAACCCAAGAAGAAAACCTATGCCGAGATCGAGTTCATCGACATTCCCGGACTCGATTTTACAACCGATGCAGCACGATCTCACGCAAGGACACACTTAGCGAAGGTAAGGCAAAGCGATATGATTATCCTCGTATTGAGGGAATTTCATAATAGTTCCATCCCATCCTATCGCAATCGTATAGACCCTGCTGCCGATCTTGAAGAGTTGCGTCAGGAAATGCTTCTTTCCGATCTCGAGCAGGTATCTGCACGGATTGACAAACTCCAATCAGCCTTGCGAAAACCTACCCCTGATCGCGAAAAAAACCAGCATGAACTCGAACTAATGCAGCGGCTCCAGGAGACGCTCGAGTCGGAAAAGCCCCTCACAGAAGCTGTCAAGACTGAATCAGAACAGAAGATGCTCCGTGCCTTTGCCTTTCTAACGTTAAAACCTGTTGTCGTGGTGATTAACTGCGACGAAGATGCAATTGGAACTAACCAATCTGAATTATCAGAATTCGCAGGCTATCCTGCAATACGACTATCAGCTAAGGTGGAAGAAGAAATTGCCTCGCTACCAGCCGATGAACGGGCAGAGTTTTTCCAAGCGATGGGAATTACCACTCCCGCACGGGACCAACTGGTACGTGCTTGCTACAAGGCGATGAACCTTATTAGTTTCCTAACGGTTAGTAAAAACGAAGTCCGTGCCTGGACAATACCTGCCGGTACCGACGCAATAACTGCTGCCGGTATGATTCATTCGGATATGGCTCGGGGGTTCATCCGTGCCGAAGTTACCGCATTTGACGACCTCAAAGCCGCTGGCGATGAAAAAAAGGTAAAAGCTGCTGGTAAGTTCCGATTGGAAGGCAAAAACTACATCGTTCAAGATGGCGATGTCATTCTCTTTAGATTCAATGTTTAGACAGGTCCCGACAGAAAGGAAGAGAGGTTAACTTTGCATCTCTGAAAGGCAAAGTGGTAAAGATATATCCTTCACTGGAACTTGCTTTACATGATACTCTATTTTAGGGCATCAATACACAATCAACCGCCCTGCTGAAAAGACCAAGATGCACCTGAGAAAAGATGCTTAACCGGAATAACTTAACCGATAAGAAACCGATACACCCATACTCACTCCATCGCTGGCGGGTTATAATCATCTCATCGACCTTCGGAATAATTGTGCTGCTTCTTCTGGGGTATACAACACTTCCATGGTGGCTGCCCAAGCAACATATCGTAAATAAACTTGCTGATGAAATTGCAAAGGAAGTCTCCTCGAGCGTATCTATAGAATCTATGGATATTTCCTGGGATAAGGGAATTATCATAAGGAACTTACGCATCGGCTACGAGCAAAGACTAAACCCGCAGGGTATGCTCTCAATCGGACAGATAAGTTGTGAATTTTCTCCGATTCGTCTATTAATCGACAAGCCATTTCAACGCGTGGAATTAAAAGATGTTCACCTCAATGCAATAATTGGAGCGGATGGCACAGTTAACATATCAGCCCTGAAACCTCTCATAATGAAAAAAGCCCCTGCTCCTGAAAGGCTAATCATTCGTAAGGCAACCTGCTCGATACAATTTCCCAATAACGATAAGATACTACGCCTGAAAATTTCCGATTTGCAATATCGGCAAGGACGAATTAGAAAGTTCGGGCATATCAGCATGTATGCCTTGCTTGATCAGCAAGGAACCCCTGCTCCTATAACCCTCAACGCTTTATCTGGAACAGGTAGCAAACATCAACCTATTTTAAGTGCAACTTTTCGATTCAATCACGTTGATGTCGATCAGCTCTCTCTGCCGAGGCTGCTTGGCATGCCTTTGGACTATCTCAAGGGCATCGCAAATGGTCAAATAGATTGTCTCATTGACGATAATGGATTTATCGAACAATTTTCCCTACTGGTATATGTAGATAATTTCCAGGCCAAACCCTTCAATGCCGATGCCCTGCCACCCATAGAAAAGGCGGAAATCCATCTGATCGGCAGCAGCGACTTGATTAGCAAGAGTGTAGAACTTCAAGGTTTCCACCTGCGCCTTCCCGGGCTCGACCTAAAAGGCAAAGGTCATATCGCCGACGTCTTATCCGGTCAATGGAAGGCTATTCGAAACCTTAAAATAACAGGACGAATCAATCCTGACGTGCTTTCTCAGCTAATTCCGAGTAAACAAGCCATCCTGCCTGAAAACACAAAAATCGTAGGGGATATAAATATAGAACACCTTCACCTACAAGGTAATAATA
>JAGHBS010000210.1 GCA_021160865.1 Planctomycetota bacterium
GTCCGGTATCCGTGGTAAAGCAATCGATAACCTTTCCCTCTTTCTTGACCGGCAAGTTAGCGCACTTGACGCTCGAACCGAAGGTTTCAGTTATTGCCTCAAGCAAACTGGCAAGATCAACATTTTCAGCATCAATTTTGTTAATCACGATTGCTCGTGGTAGATGCTCTCTGCCAGCCAGTTCAAACATTTTTCGAGTGTTAACTTCGATTCCTGCTTGAGCAGATATAACGATTATCGCAACGTCTGCTCCGCTAACAGCAGCGATTGCTCCACCGATAAAGTCCGGATAGCCCGGTGCGTCGATAAGATTAATCGTCTTGCCCTGATAGTCAAAATATGCCATCGCCGGATCGACCGAATGTTTTCTATCTTTCTCGATGTCGGTGAAATCCATTACGGTCGAGCCGTCCTCAACCGAGCCGAGCCTATTTGTAGCACCGGCTACATAGAGCATCGCCTCGGCAAGGATGGTTTTACCGACACCACCGTGACCAAGTAGTGCGATATTACGAATGTCCTGTGGTTTTCTTGTTGACATAGAACTCTCCGTATGGACGACTTTTTCCCTACTTACTGTTGTATCCTATCTGCAATACGATGACAAACAAGACCTTGTAATATAATATCGTGGAAATAACAAGCAAGGACATTTTCTTCTTTCGAATGAAAATGAATTACGATAATGTCCTTCTTGAAATCAAAGGTTGTAATTGCTGGTCATTCAATATAATGTAATCGAACTGGCGAATTTGTCAAACCTTTGCCTACGAGGAGAAAACATGGCTAAGTACTTGGTTACCGGTGGGGCTGGTTTCATCGGTTGTAATCTTGTTCGGTACATCCTTGGAAAAGGACATGACGTCGTAGTTGTGGATAACTTCTCTACCGGCAAGCGTGAGAATGTTGCAGACTTTATTGATAAGGTAGAATTCATCGAAGGAGATATCCGCGATCGGGAGTTAATGGATCGAGCCGTCAAGGGTGTATCTGCAATTTTTCATGAAGCTGCCCTGGGATCAGTACCTCGAAGCGTGGAAGACCCCCAGACGAGCCACGATGTAAACGTCAATGGTACACTTACGGTGCTCGAATCTGCTCGTGCTGCTGGTGTCAAGCGGATAATCTTTGCTGCCAGTTCATCTGCGTATGGCGACCAGGAAGAATTACCCAAGCATGAAGGAATGGCACCCCGACCGATAAGTCCATATGCTGCCAGTAAGGTCGCCTGCGAAGGATACATGCGAGCATACGCTGCTTGCTATGGATTAGAGACGCTCTCGCTGAGATATTTTAATGTCTTTGGTGCCTACCAAGACCCCGAAGGGCCATATGCTGCTGTTATCCCAGCGTTTATTTCACGGATACTCCGTGGACAACGACCAGTAGTCTTCGGCGATGGTGAACAAAGCAGGGACTTCTGCTACATTGATAACGTATGCGAAGCTAATTGGCTGGCGGCAAATGCACCTGCTGAAAAATGCGATGGAACAGTTATAAATATCGCCTGCGGGGCACGAACAACGCTAAATGAAATCCTCGATTTATTAAGGGAACTGCTACACACTGACATTGAGGCAGAATACACTGATCCGCGCCCGGGGGACGTCAGGCATAGTTTGGCAGATGTCTCATTAGCCAAGAAAGTAATTGGCTATGAACCGAAAGTATATTTTGCCGATGGGCTTCGAAAGGCAATCGATTGGTATGCTGCAAATCTGTAAAGAGACCTTCTAAGTAAGATATTGAGAATGATTACAGGAAGGGAGAATAGAAAATCGCTCTAAGACGTCTAAACATCTTGTTTACCTGCGCCGGTAGACGAGTTGCTCTGATCGAGGCGTTCCGTCGCGCCATGAAGCAACTTGATATTACCGGTAAGATACTCGTTACGGATATTACTTCCGCCTCAGCTGCTTTTCATACTGCTGATTTAGCCATACTCGTTCCCTCCACTGATGCAGAAAATTACATCCCTAAATTATTGGAAATATGTACTGAGCACGAAGTTGGTTTACTCATACCCCTGACAGATCTGGACCTCCGTGTTCTTGCGTCCCACAGTAGCGATTTTGAAGCAATTGGTTGCAAGGTGATGATAGGTCCGCCTCAAACCGTACTTACCTGCCAAGATAAGACGCTTACCAGCAAGTTCCTTGAAAGGATTGGGCTTGCACCGATACGCACTTTCACACTCATCGAGTTTCGTCAGCAGCCATTCTTTCCATGCTTCATCAAGCCGCTTCGAGGTTCAGCAAGCGTGGGAGCCGGCGTGCTGCACTCTGAAGCTGAACTTAATGCCCATCTTGCTACCTATGGCGATTTGATGCTCCTTCAGGACTACATCCCGGGAGCAGAATACACACTTGATATCTATCGCAACAAGGAAGGGAAAGTCTTGTGTGTGGTACCGCGTCAGCGGTTATCCATTCGAGCAGGCGAAGTTGAAAAGGGATTGACGGTTAATGATACCGAACTTATCGAAGCAGGCGTGCGAATTGGTGAAAATCTTGAAGGTCTCTGGGGCGTGATTAATGCCCAATGCCGTCGTCCTCCCGGTGATAAGGCTCGATTTTTTGAGATAAATCCACGCTTCGGCGGTGGTGCGCCATTGGCAATAGCCGCCGGTGCCGACCTTCCAAGATATGTTCTGGAGGAAACTTTGAACCTGCCTATCTCGGCTAAACTCGGTGCGTTCAAATCCAACTTACTAATGCTACGATACGATGAGGCTGTCTTCGTGCATGTTGACAATCCTGATAACTTACCAGGCTTTGATACGCCCCTGAGTAGATAACCGAATGACCAAATAATTAAAAATACCATGCCCCCTTGGTGCAGAAAAATTCAAGCCGTTATTTTCGACCTCGACGATACGCTCTTTCTCGAACGCTATTATGTCAAAAGCGGCTTTGAGGCAGTTGCTACATACCTGCGCAACATGATTGGAGAGAAAAAACCTTTTGAACGATGGATGTGGCGGCGATTCCTGGCAGGAAAGTCGGAAAAGATGTTCGATTCGCTCAACGAGCATTTTTCGCTAAACCTATCGAAGGACCAGATAGCAAAATTGATTGCAGTATATCGGCAGCATAAACCGAAAATAAAGCCATGCAGAGGAGTAAAAAATCTCCTTACTAATCTGAAGCAGCGAGGGAAAAAACTTGGACTGCTTTCCGATGGCTTCTTACCCGCCCAGCAATTGAAACTCCGTGCCATCAATCTGGAGAGATTCTTCGATGCCATTCTATTTACCGAAGAAATATCTCGCTCTGCCTGGAAGCCCTCGCCGATAGGGTTTGAAAAAATCCGAGCAGAGTTGAATGTCCCGCATCATGCTTGTGCATACGTTGCCGATAATCCTGCTAAGGATTTTCTCGCACCCAATAAACTGGGCTGGCTAACTATCCAATGGCGAAGGCGCGGGCAAATCCACGCTGATAATCCTCCACCAAAAGGAGGTAAACCAAAACAAATCGTTCATACCTGCAAAGAATTATTGAAAATCCTCCTGGCAGATTAGACGCTACTATCCTCAATTTTATCGGGGCAATCGAGGTATATTCCCCCTGCAGTGGTATCTAAGAAGCGTTATGTAAACAGACGAATGCCTGTGGGTTGATCTGTTGATTTTATTGAGGTTGTGGTTGTTTCATCAGCAGGTTTTTCTTCGATCTCTTCAAAGCCGCCTACTTGCTGGACAATATACAAAAGTTGGCTCTTCGTTTCGGAATACATTCTACCAACGTATTCGCCACAGA
>JAGHBS010000048.1 GCA_021160865.1 Planctomycetota bacterium
AACTTATCGATGAGCCAGGCTTACCGGCAAGCATCACTTGCCGGGGTGAACAAACATCTTCCCATTTCCCCCCGCCCACCGATTTCCGCAAAATATGAAGAACAGCAGTCTTACCAGCACAGTTTCGATTTGATATGAAGACCCTTAACTCGACATCCGAACCCTTGCGTACCTCAACAGGAGCCTCAAGTCTCAATACCCTTATATTTTGAGGTGGAATTGGATCGCCCACACAAAGAGCGAATATCGGAACCCCGAGCCGGTTGAGACAATCCCTCGCAGCCTGGAGACGAGTCAATGACTTACCCTTGGTGGTATCTTGACCATCGCTGATTAGCACGATGGCTGCAATATCACCTCGCCCTTGAATCTTCCTGGCAGCATCTCGTAAGGCTGCTGACAAATTGGTCTGGAAACCCACACCTCTAATCTTATCAAGCGCTGTAGAAATTTCCGAAATTGCCTCGGGCAGCACTTTCGAACCATTGCTTGCTGGATGATTCACCACAGCAAGCATATGGGTATAGTCTTCCTGACCGGGATTAGCCGTTGAAAACCGCAGCATGATTAACGGATGATCTTGCGATAATTTCGGCAAGACTCCGTCTTTTGAACCCAGTATTGCTCGGACAATTTGTGCCCTGCTTAACGATTCAAGACGTTCAGGAGCAATCTGGAGTTTCTTGGCAAGGCTGCGACGAAGCGCGGGATCTGCATACCTATCCTTCAATGACATCGATAGAGAATCATCAAGAAGCACCACCACGCTTGAGTATAGATTTTTCTTGTACCGAAGTACCAATCCTGGCTGAAGTAGCAGTATAAAAATGATGATTATCACCACTAACCTGATTGAGGCGATGCCAAGTTTGACCCGTCGGGGTAAGTCACCTTCACGAAGATAACTTATGATCGTCAACGCAACTAATGCTACGAATACGACGAATAAGCCGAAAATAATCCAATTGTTATATTGTGCGGTAAACCGAACTGACCATGTATCGGCTCCGCCTAACTCGCCAGGCTTCAATTGCAATAACCATTCAATTATTCTGATCATCTATCACTCCATCCGTGCTGCTTTAGCACCGTCAACGAAACACTTGCTTTTTCAACTAATAAAAGCATCGTCTAATTCCACGCACCTTCTCTTACCGATAATGGCCAAACCGCTGACCGAGGAAAACCTCCGCCGCTAAAACTACCAACATAGCATCAAGGGCAAGTTTCCAGTATTCTTGCTTACTTGCCTCAGCGACCTGCTCGACCTTTGGTTTTAGCCGGTCACGGTAATCGAACTTCACACCGAGCCGACCTTGAAGTTCCTGCTTCGATACCCTTGAAAGGCGCCCTTCATCAGGATTTATATTCCTTGCAAAAAATAACTTATGAACCTCCTGTGCATGGGATAATTCCAATTCGTAAATGCCCTTGTAAATGGTGTCTGCATAGAAAACAGACCTTCGTATACCCTTTCGACGAACCTCCAGGGTTATAGTGTCCTGCAGGGGAAATGCCGGTGTTTTGAGCGTGGCGCTTGCAGATGAAAGTTCCTCTCCCAATGTGTAATCAATTGGCTGATTGACCCGGGCGGTAAACTCACCACCGCTCGGTCGCAGCAGGAATCTAACCATATCGTTTACGAAAGGAACATATGTAATATCCTTGGGCCAATCATTCCATTCCTTATCTGCAGATGAGCATATCATCATCACCGTACCCTGCCCAAATGCTCTGGTGAGGATGGCAGGGGAATTGGGAGCAATTCCAGCCTCACCGGAATTATTAAATCGGGCTAATATCTTCACAGGGCCTATCTGGTTCGCTGCCACCGACATACCTGTCTGCACCACCGGATTGAACCGATAGAACCTTATCAACTCGGCACATAGGCTTCGTTCACCGTGAAATGCCCTCATAACCCAATCTGAAGCGATACTATCACGCTTGAGTCGAACGAAGGTTTTTCTATCACCCCCCTGACCGATAGGTAATGCAAGTTTGGCTGGGCAAAGTCCTACACCTTGATCGTAAAATGGACCGTTGTAGAAAGATATATCTATGCGGTCACCTGTGAATATCGCCAATCCCCCACCACTGCGGACGTATTCGGATAATGCCTTCAAAAGAGGATACTCTGCTGCGCGAGTTGCTGATGGGCTCATCGGCAAACTGCGGACGTTGGCAAGTATTACTACGTCGTACTGATTAAGATTGGCATCAGGCAACTGCTCAAGGCTTATCACTTCAGGTTTGTTGCCATAGCGTTCATCACCCATCGGGTCGAGTGCCTGGACGAGAAAATAAGATTCCGAGTTAATCGGATTTGTAATATCAGGTTCGCCATCGACGATGAGTATCCTTCGGGATTTACGAACCTCCAGGGCAAGGTATGTAGAATTATCCCCGATAAGGTCATCTGCAGGCAACTTGGCCTCAATAACATAAGAACCTCTCGTCGAAAAGACATACGAAAACTGTATCCGCTTCACCTGGCCGGGATCAATTGAGCGTATCGTTTTAACTGGTAAGGCAACTTCTTCCTTATCACCTCTTCGAACGACTACCTTTACCGG
>JAGHBS010000109.1 GCA_021160865.1 Planctomycetota bacterium
AATATATAGTAGGTAAATAAGGTATTTTCCTGTAAATCTGCGTGTATTAGGAAAGGAGAAGCAAAGGTGGCCAAGGATAAGGCCGGGACAAAATCAGAAACGAAAACGGTGTACGACGAGAGCAAGATTAAGGTTCTCGACGGGCTTGAAGCCGTCCGCAAAAGACCCGGTATGTACATCGGTGATACTACCATTCGCGGGCTTCACCACCTCGTTTGGGAATTAGTGGACAATGCCATAGACGAAGCGATGGTAGGCCGATGCCATAACATTACCGTTCGAATCAATGCCGACAGTTCATGCACGGTAATCGACGATGGTATTGGCATACCGGTTGGACCGCATCCACGATTGAAAATCTCCACACTCGAAGTGGTAATGTGCCGACTCCATGCTGGTGGAAAGTTCGATCATGATAGCTATAAGGTCTCAGGTGGCCTCCACGGGGTAGGCGCATCCGTGGTAAATGCACTCAGCGAGTGGATGGAAGTAGAGGTTTGCCGTGATGGTAATGTGTATCTGATGGAATTTCGCCGGGGGAAAAAGCAAGGAGAATTGAAGAAGATCGGTCAGCGGAAAAAGTCTGGCACGAAAATCACCTTTATGCCCGATCCGCAAATCTTTCCTGATAGGAAGTTCCGATATGAAATCCTTGCTGCCAGACTCCGCGAATTAGCGTACCTAAATGAGGGATTGAAAATAAGATTGATACATGAGCCCGATGAAAAAGAAGAGACATTTCAATTCGACAAGGGGTTAGTAGCATTTATCGCCCACCTCAACGACGGCAAGACCCCTCTTCATAAGCCAATCGTCATACGCAAGGAAGATGAAGAGAATATGCTCTCGCTGAACCTGGCGATGCAGTACAACGACGGATACAACGAAACGGTCTTTACCTTCGCTAACAATATCAAGACCGTAGAAGGTGGTACGCATCTTTCGGGCTTTCGCTCGGCACTTACCAGAACGCTCAATGCCTACGCTCGTTCAACGGGGCTGATAAAGGAAAAAGACCCGCTTCCATCAGGTGAAGATTGGCGAGAAGGCCTAACCGCAGTAATCGCCGTAAATGTCGGTGAACCACAATTCGAAGGACAAACCAAAACAAAACTTGGAAACAGCGAGGTCGAATCATTCGTCACACAGACGGTCAATGAACAATTGAGTACATGGCTTGAAGAGCACCCCACCGAGGCGAAGCGAATTATTGCCAAGGGCATCAGGGCTCAGCAGGCACGATCAGCAGCAAGGAAGGCAAGAGAACTGACTCGCAGGAAGGGGGCACTATTTTCGAGCTCGCTGCCCGGGAAATTGGCTGACTGTCGAAGCAAGGATGTAGCCACCACTGAACTGTTCCTCGTGGAGGGTGATTCTGCCGGTGGCCCTGCTAAGCAAGGCAGAGACTCTGCCACCCAGGCAATACTACCGCTACGGGGAAAAATACTGAATGTCGAAAAGGCACGCATCGATAAGGTCCTAAGCCACGAAGAAATACAAAACATCGTCTCGGCACTGGATTGTGGCATCGGGAATGATGAGGTTGATGTCAATAAATGCCGATATGGAAAAATCATCATAATGACCGACGCCGACGTAGACGGCTCACATATCCGAACGCTCCTGCTGACCTTCTTCTATCGGCACATGAGGCCGCTTATAGAAGCAGGCAGGATATTCATCGCCCAACCACCCTTATACCTGATAACACGGAAGAAATACCATGAATATGTCCTGAACGAACAAGCAATGCGCGAAACACTCATGAAACTCGGGCTGGAAGGAACCACCCTGCAAATACGCGATACAACCAACGGGTCAAAGGTTATAAACGAATTAAAGGGCAGCAAGTTAAGAGAACTCGCAACGCTGCTTGATGAATTGGCCGAAAAGATCAAAATAGTCGAGCGTCGAGGATTGACCTTCGAGAAATTGATGGCTAATCGCAAGGGTGGAAAACTCCCGAAATACTGGTTAGTGCTTGATGGGAAAGATGTCTTCTGCCATACACAGAAAGAATTTGATAAGGTCCTTTCCGACCATGCCGACAGCATCATCATCGATGAAGCGTCCGAGAACGGCGAAAATGACAATGGCGTAGCAAAACGAAAAATCCAGAACAAGGCAGAACTTCATGAAGTCAGTGATATTGAGCGAATCATCTCCAAGTTATCTACCTTCGGACTGAACATCGACGATTATTTCCTCGTCCGCCGGGAAATGGTCACCGGTGAAAAACCACCAGCCAAGTACACCTTGATAAACGAGGGCGAAGAGATTGAGGTCGACAACCTTGCAGGGATAACAGCTGCTATACGCGAAATTGGCAGCAAGGGGATGGAAATAAGGCGGTTCAAGGGTCTCGGTGAAATGAATGCTGAACAACTTTGGGAAACCACGATGGACCCTGCCCGAAGAACCCTGCTACGTGTCCGTGCCGAAGAAGCAGAAGAGGCTGAACGAATGTTCTCAGTCCTGATGGGGAGTAATGTCGAACTTCGACGAAAATTCATCGAAGAACACGCATTGGAAGTCAAAAATCTTGATGTGTAATACGCCTATTTACCCATCGTCGGAGTTTCAAAGGCATTGTGTATCAGCGGCTATGTTCGTAGAACCCTCAGCAGGCGTTTCTCTCTGGAGAATCGGGGCAGGAATGTCCGATAATAATAAGGATAAATTGTACAATATTACGATA
>JAGHBS010000058.1 GCA_021160865.1 Planctomycetota bacterium
AGTCTCCCAGCATAGACAGCATCAAGGATCAATTCACAGTATTGTTCTGGATGAAAAGCCCGTTAGAAGGGAGATATTCCATCATCGAAAGATGGTTCTACGGCCCGGGGATAGACCAGCGGTCTTTGGAGATGGACATCTCTTCAGGAAAGTCGATCAGCTGGCTGGCTTCAACGGATGGTGCCAGTGGTGCAAGTGGCGTTTTCACCAAGAAGGTCCCCGTAAATGAATGGGTCTTCATAGCCGTTGTCTGCGACGGGAAAAAGGTCAGGTCGTACATAAATGGAGATTGCGATCCGACTGTATTTCCTGCACCGGGGAAATTGTTTGTTCCAAACACGCCCCTCCACATCGGCGGCTGGTATGCAGCGGACGTGAGCAAGGCAGCCTGGTACTGCCTGTTCAAGGGGGTGCTGGATGAGATGCGGATATACTCCCGCGGGCTTACCCAGCAAGAGATTTTGGAAATTTACAAAAAGACAAGCCCATTAGGGACGGTTGCGGGCAGGGTAATCGATGTAAACGCCAAGCCCGTAGCCGGGGCAAAAGTCTCCGTCGGTCTGTTCACCACTACTACCGACGATAAGGGCTTCTACAAGATCGCAGTGCCGGTGAAAATGTACGAAATCACTGCTTCCAAGAAAGGCTATGCCAAATGCACCATCTCCCGGGTAAAAGTCAAGCCAGGCAAGACTACCAATGCTAATATCCTCTTGTCAGCCGATAACGATCCGCCAGGCATTTCCAACTTGAGCATTAAAGACGTCGCCTCAGTAACTGCTGAGGTTTCCTGGGAGACCGACGAGCCCTGTATCGGTGCAGTAAAAATAGGGACGTCGTCGGGCAAGTATAACAAGGTAATCAAGGAATCTTCGTATGGCGAGTCTCACAAGGTGTTGCTGACCGGATTGCAACCGGCAACGACTCACTACATAGTTATAGAAAGCATCGACGGGGCAGAAAATGTCACCAAGAGTAAGGAACTGACCTTCAAGACGCAGAAACTCAGCGATGTAGTCCTGTGGGACACCGGTGAGATATATCGAGTAAAACACACCGACCTGCGACAGTACAAGAACCGCGCCAACTGGAAGCAAGTACCCTACGGGGCAGGGAAAGACTTCAAATTCAAAGGTGCAGCCGTTCTGGAAAACAAATACTTATTCCTCTACTTCGACTATAACAACAAAGATGCGATATTCATGTATCCGAAACTCGACGGCAAGCCTGCATTCTCAAATGAATTATACAAACGCCCGGGTAGGGGGCACGGTACTTCATATGCCAAGGTAATCAAATGTAGCTATGATGAAATTATCGTGGAGCATAAGGCCGACGATGGCGACAATGCCTGCGTGAGCCTGCATAGAATGGTTCCCAACAAGCCCTGGATAGAGTTCCGTGCCGTCAAAGTCATCAAAACCCAGGGCATCCACGGCAAGACGCGCATAGATATAGTCCCCATCGAGGGTGGAAATGACTACGTGATCGATTCGCTACGATTTCCTAAGGCATATTACCATCCTGCCAGGAAGGTCAAAGAGGCCAAAATGGTTCTTTGCCTGAATGAGTCTATTAAATACCCGTTCATGTGGGTCTTCACGTTCCCTTCGCTTCAGCGGGCTGACCCTTACATCACTTGTGATAGTGGTCACGGGCCAAGGACGGACGCATTTACCTGGTATGCAGGAAAGGTTACCATTCCGAAGAAATGGTTCAGTGAGCCGAATTGGCCGAAAAGGTCATGGGGCTGCATCGCCTCGACCCATGCCCACTTCGGAAAGGACTCGACCGAACCAGTCGTCATTGGGGCACTGCCTTTCTGGCGAGGCTGGAATCGTGAGGAACTCGGTATTCCGGTAAAGGCTGGTGATGTCTATAAGAGCAACTGGAAGCCGCCGTTCCCGGGACACTGGCGGATGACCATTAGAATCGCTGAGAAGAAATATACTATGGGCTGGAAGTACGACGGCAAAACCAGGTTCAAAGCCAAGTACTACTCCAAGGACGTCTATGACGGCAACTTCTCGTTCAAAATCCCCGAAGACGGCATCTTGGATTACGTCTTGATGTACATTTACGATCGGACGAAAGAGACACCCCCGGAGGTCTTTACACCGATGGATCAGTACCGATGGATGATGAAAACCAGCCTGCCTATCGGAGGTAGGTAGGATTGTAAGTAAATACGTCCTTAGTCAATGGAATGACCTATATTGATGGAGCAAGAAGCCGTGTTTCGGATATGTGGACATCATGTATTCAACCTGATATGGGCTTACGGGATGGGAAAAGACCACCTGGGAGACGAAACCAATGATTTCCGAAAGGTCTTCCATAAATTGATGGACAATCCTTCCACCGATGTTGCAATCATCATCGGCGTTGACGACGTCTGCGGACAATGCAAGGACAATGTTGACGGAAAATGCCAGTCATACGACGGCACCATATCGGACAAGAAAGTGCTGGAAAAACTGTCGCTTCAGGAAGGAACGGTAATGCGATGGAAAGACCTGGTGAACCTCGTAGCATATCGGGTAAAAACCGAGCAAGACTTTCTTGATATATTTTCGCAGGAGACATTGGAAAGCAGGTATGAGTACTTCAAGAAAGGTATCGAAAAACTCACATCAACGAAACAAGCTGAAACTAAACGAGCCGGGTGATGTTTTGTTAAGCGGTATAAAATAGTAGCAGGTCTTAAAATGAGTTTTGCCTTCAGGGGTGATCGGCATAGCCGCTTTCTCTATCCTGTGCATCATCGCTGATTTTTCGAGCCAGCGGGATATCTACTCGCTCGATGGAAAGGGCTTTACCCGTATCGGCATCGACCTGAGCGACCACTCCACACATGCGGACATTTTCATCGGCGATTTGAAATGGCGTCGGCATAGAGGTGGTCAACGAATAAAGTACCCTGTCGACCCGCCTGCCAAGGATGCTATCGTAAGGCCCGGTCATTCCGACATCGGAAATATAGGCTGTACCACCATCAAGCACGCGGGCATCAGCCGTAGGTATATGCGTGTGCGTGCCGAACACCACGCTGACCCTACCGTTGCAGAACCACCCCATTGCAACCTTTTCGCTGGACGCTTCTGCATGAAAATCGACGATACGCACCTTCACTGCTGGAGGAATTTCATTCAAAACCTTCTCAAGCGTTGACCAGGGCGAATCAACCGGCTTCATGTACATCTGACCCAACAGTGATATAACAGCAACCTGGCATCTGCCTAACTTGGTTGCAACGACACACCATCCCTTACCCGAAGCCCGAGGGGATAAATTAGCAGGCCTGATGATGCGCTCCGACTTATCGAGTATCTCAATTATTTCGTTGCGACGGAAGACGTGATCACCGAGCGTAACGACATCCACACCATAATGAAGTATCTTGCGAAATATTTGTGGCGTCAGGCCACTACCACCAGCGGCGTTCTCGGCATTACAGACGACAAGGTCTATTGCATTTTCCTCGATAAAACCCGGCAGAATTTCTGCTAATGCTCGCCGACCAGGCCTGCCAACAACGTCCCCTATGCATAGTATCTTTATAACCATTATCTCTCACTTTCCATCCGTGGGTTCTACGATATGCATAATAGAATTGCAACCTATCGAATTGTCCATTACATATAGCCGATTGTCAAACATAAAGGGACTTACATGATTGCTGTGCATATAACTCATGAATCTACAGAGAAGATGGGTGGTATCGGTGCGGTTATCGAAGGGCTTACCACCGCCGCTGATTATCACCGTACCTTCAGCAAAACGATAATAATAGGTCCATTGCTGCAGACCGCAGGCAGGGCGGATAAAAGATTAGGTAGCGACGGGGAGGTACTCTATTCAAGCCTCGACGGTATCGATAACAATAATCTCTGGAAAATCTTCAAACCTATCGAACAAACCTACCAGGTGGGTGTTGTTTACGGGAAAAGACGAATACACAGGCAAGGCAATCAATCTGCCGAAGTCGAAGTAATTCTTTTCGATGTTTTTAGATACAATCATGGTCGTCTAAATCTTTTTAAAAGACGATTATTCGAAAAATTTGGTATCCGTTCCGATCGTTTTGAACATATCTGGGAATATGAACAATACATCAGATTGGCTGAACCTGCTTATGATGTAATAAACACGTTGATATGCGGGAATTGTCCCGATGAGCCGGTAATTCTCTTCGCACATGAATATATGGGTTTGCCGACGGCGTTGAAGGCAGTGATGGCAGAGGATTCTTTCAAAGTCTCCACCGCTCGCTGCGACATTCGTACCATCTTTTATGCACACGAGGTTGCACCAATAAGACGCATCGTGGAAGACCATCCCGGCCATGATGTTATGTTCTATAACTTGCTAAACAACTTAGAAGAAGCAGGAAAGACGCTCGCGGAAGTCTTTCCTGAAATTCACAATTTCTTCAAGTACCCATTGGTGAAGTCAGCAAGTTATTGCGATGCAATCTTTGCAGTCGGTGACCTTATCGCTCGAGAGACGAAATTGCTGTCCAAGGAATATCAAGACACCCTGATAGAAATTGTCTATAACGGCTTGCCGAACACAACGCTGAACCTTGCCCAACGGCTTGAACATCGGAATCGAATGAAGCAATATACCAAAACCTTGTTAGGCTTCGAGCCCGATTACATCTTCACCCATGTAGCAAGACCCGTATTGAGCAAGGGCATCTGGCGAGATTTCAACGTGCTACACGAATTAGATAAGCCCTTTAGCGATTGTGGCAAAA
>JAGHBS010000100.1 GCA_021160865.1 Planctomycetota bacterium
GAATCAGCTTGTTGCAGGAATTTCAGAGGATGATCCCCTCGCAGCAGCAGCGGCAGCAGATGCGATGGTAAAATTCATCGAAAATAGCAATCTTACAGACCTGCAACGAATGCAACTTAGTACAAAATTGGTACAACGATATCGTCAATGCGCTAACGAAGGGAAGAAATCGACGAGGTATCTCCGTGAGGCGCTTCTTGGTGTGATGGGGGCTTTGAAAGACGAAAAACTCGCTGATGTAATAATTTCGTCTCTGAAAGACCCTGCCGCCACCGTTCGGCTTAGCGGAGTAAGGGCGATAAAGCAATTGGGCTCATCGAAGTATATCCCTGCAATAATACCGTTAGTTAAAGACCCCGACCGGGGTGTAAGGATGGTCGCCATTGCAACGATCGGGGCACTTGGTAGTAGCAATTATGTCGAAACAATTCTCGAAAGGACGGAAAAGTCCATCGAGCCCGATGCAGACGTTCGCAGCGAGGCCTGGCGGACAATTATGAAACTACTCAAGAAGGATGGTATTGAAAAATTAAACAAGATTACACAAAAACTCGCACAGCGACCCGATGCACGCAGCCACCTTATCGACATCCTGAAACTCTGGGTAGATAAAATCCCTGCTGACGAACCTAATCGCTGGATACCTGTTCGTCTGCAACTTGCTGACGCACTCTTATCTGCTGGCAGACCTGCTGAAGCCGCCAGTGAACTGGCTAAGATTTACCCTGTTATGGCAAAAACTGCTGATAAACGCGCTGGAGAGGTCTGGATAAAATGGATAACCGCCATGTTGACCGCTGATGATCCTGCTGCAATAGTCCAAATCGCAAAGGCACCCGGAAAAGAACAGTTCAACCGTGCAATTGCTGCTATCAAAACCAGATTGAAGCAATTGGAAAAGGCAAAGAACTTCGGGGCGATGGTCAAACTCGCTAAGGCAACACTTGTTAAACTTGATAAAAAACTTACCGATGACGAAAAAAAGGAATTTACGGAAATCCTAACCCGCGCGAAGACCAACCGCAAATTAATAATCGCGCAGAGAGTCAAATCGCTGCTACCAAAATTAACCAGCACCGATCAGCAAGTCCGACAATCCACGCTTACGGAACTAAAGTCGATGGTCCCTGATGCAATCCCCTTTCTAGTGGAACATCTTCGAAAAACGATAACCTCAAAAAAACCAGACCCTGCTCTTGAGGAGGCAATTGTCAAAGCACTATCAACGCTTGCACCAAATCTAAAGGGATATGACAGAAAGGCAGCGCTGGCTGATAAAATAAAGATACTCCAAAAGTGGCTAAAGCAACTTGGCTCGTAGAAGGAAATGACGATGGCTAATTTGTTTCTGGGAATTGATCTGGGAGGAACGCTTATCAAGTTTGCCTTGCTCGATGATACACTTACACCGATTGGGCATCTTGAACTCGACACGCCCGTCCAAAAAGGAGCTGATGAAGTAATTGACACGATGATCTGCGGTGCTCGAGAATTAATTCATCAGCAGGGAGTTGCACTATCAAACCTATCAGGGATAGGCGTGGCTTCACCCGGTCCAATTGATTTTGAAACCGGTACGGTAATCGCAATGCCCAACATCCCGGGTTTTAACAATGTACCTCTCCGAAACCGAATAGCCGATGCCCTTGGCGTTGAAACGATACTTGAGAACGACGCCAATGCCGCTGCTATGGGCGAGGCTCTCTGCGGAGCAGGTAAAAACGCTGATATTCTTATCATGCTTACACTTGGCACAGGCGTGGGAAGTGGAATCATTATCAATGGCAAGATACTCCGAGGCTGCCATTCTGCTGGGGCAGAAACAGGCCATATGATCGTCGAGCCAAATGGGGAACCCTGCCCCTGCGGCCAGCGGGGATGCCTGGAACGATACTCATCAGCAGCCTCAGTGGCACAATACGCCCGACGACTAATTGAAAAGGAGGGGCGTCAAAGCACCTTATCAGAGATACTCCGGAAAAATGGCAACATTGATGCTGCCCAGATAAACCAGGCACAAATTGACGGCGACGAATTAGCAAAGGAGGTCTGGGATCGTGCAATGTACTTCCTGGCAATTGGATGTATAAATCTTGCACGTCTATTCGACCCAGAGGTTATCATCCTCGGCGGGGGGATGGCAAAGGCAGGAGAAAACCTCATTAATCCGCTTCGCCGACACTTCAACAAACTACATTGGATACTGACCGAGCCGAAGACCTCGCTGGTCTTATCCGCACTGGGAAGTAAAGCCGGTGTAATTGGAGCAGCAGGTGTTGCCTGGAAAACATTTAGAAAATAAAATTCATCTTTCCGATTACTTGATAATTACATCACCGCGAGACAGTAATTTTTTTAACTATTCAAGCATCTCCAATCGTAGTATTATCAATACGAATAGTATAAATCACATGAATCATTCATTCGATCATCTGGAAAGGATTTGCAATGGTATTACACATTATCCGCATAATATTTGTACTTGCAGTAGTTGGTATATCAGCCAGTTATGCTCTTCGGCTCTCCAGCACACCTGCTCATGTGACCAGTAGAGAGATCTCTCTCGAAGTGACATTGGCGATAATTATACCGGCAATTATAGCGGTTGGATTAATCCTGTTCGATATGTTATTCCGCAATAAGAGCCTGGGCAGCATTAGCGGATTATTCTTCGGAATAGTAGCAGGGGTATTTCTGGCATATATCTTTGGTATTGTAGTCGATTTGATTGTTTCGGTGTTCTTCCCTGATAAAACGGCAACTGCAAACATGATTAAACTACTTATCGGAGCGTGTACTATATATCTATGCGTTTCGTTCGTCCTACAGACGAAAGACAACTTCAGATTCATCATACCGTATGTTGAGTTTTCCAAGCAAACCAAAGGTGCTCATCCGCTTATCCTTGATACCTCGGTGATAATCGATGGCAGGATAGCCGACATTGCCGAAACGCAGATACTCGAAGGTCCACTAATCATACCACGATTTGTCTTGAAAGAGACCCAGGAAATTGCCGATTCGCCAAACCGTCTCAAACGAGCAAGGGGGAGACGTGGGCTCGATGTACTAAACCGACTGCGAGCAAACGATAAGATCGAAATCCGTTTAATCGATGCTAATATCCCTATGGTAGATAATCTAACTGAGGTTGATCAAAAACTCGTCGCTCTTGCCAAGCACATGGACGGAAAAATTGTCACCAACGATTACAACCTCAACAAGGTTGCAAGGCTGCGAGGTGTGGATGTTATCAATATAAACGACCTTGCAAATGCCCTAAAACCAGTGGTGCTTCCAGGAGAGACACTGACAGTAAAAATTATCAAACCAGGCGAAGAAGCTGGTCAGGGCGTCGGATACCTCGACGATGGAACAATGGTCGTCGTCGAACAAGCTCGAGACCATATCGGAGAGACTCTGAACATCGTCGTGACCTCCACGCTTCAAACCTCTGCTGGTAGAATGGTCTTCGGAAAAGTGCATGATGCAAATGAGCCTTCTATCTAACGTCGCTCACCTACAAAAACGTATAAGGAAACTTATATCCATTCCCCAAACCATCAGGATTATCAGCAAATCTGTCATTTTCAGGTGTGTAATGTCAATCGGATCTCGATGCTATCGCTGATGCAATTGCATGGGTTGAAATATGGCTTATTGAAATGAGTATTTCCCCGAGATTCTCTGCTCGTGCAATTTCGAGACACTTTCCAGTCAATATAATCCTGGGCTTGCCGGAAGGCTCATTCACAATTTCAATATCGGTCCACTGAATTCCATTTCGCCAACCTGTCCCCAGCACTTTTAAAACAGCCTCCTTAGCAGCGAATCGGCCGGCTAAATGCTCGATAAAGCGTCTGCGGCTTTTACAATAATCGATTTCTCTTGGCGTAAAGACCTTCTTGAGGAATCGCATCCCATACCGTTCGACCATCTGACCAATACGATTGCAATCCACCATGTCTATACCGTGTCTAACGATTCCCATATGAATCATGTTATACCACCTTTCAATTTAGGTAAAGCACCATTGACGGACGAAGTTCTAACATGCCGTTATAATTGCCCTGTCTCAATCAATCTGCGAAGTTCGGGTACAATGTACATTTGCTGCAGTTCATCTCGCCCCCTCAAAATCTCTGCAAGAAGGAGAATACGATCTATTAGCGGAGCAGAAAAGTCTAAAAAAATTACCTCCTTGTTGTGAATTTTCACCAATGCCCCTGCTCGTTGTGTCTCCGCCGATGGAGCAGCACGAATCTCAAACCCAAGTACTTCGGCTAAGTCCATCAGTGTACGAAATTGCGCATCCATATCCATCGAAACGACCCGCCCGAAAAAGCCATATCAAGTTTCTCACGAGAATGTCCGATAATAATACATTGACAATAACTCATGGCTGGTGCATCTCAATCTACTGCAATGTTAAAGGTAAAGCGAAGGAGAAACCCGCAAATGCGGAGTTCTCGCCTTGAGGATGAAGTCCGCTCATTACAAGCGCAATTAGCCAGAGCACAACGCCTTGCAACAGTCGGAGCAGTCACTGCAATGGTAGCCCACGAATTCAACAACATTCTCACGCCTGTGCTCAATTATGCACAAATGGCTCAACAAGGCGATGCGACAATGCGTGAAAAAGCCATTCGTCATGCTCTGGAAGGCTCCCAGCGGGCAACTGCTATCTGCCAGGCATTGCTCGATATCGCAAGGAATAATCACCAACCCATCCGAAAAGTCAATCTCACTACCCTTGTCGAGGAAACCCTCACTACAATGGGACGTGACCTAAAAAAAGATGGCATTACGCTGATAACCAAAATCCCCGCTAAACTAACGTTGACACTTCATGCTGTAAAACTCAAGCAGGTGCTCTTGAACCTCATCCTCAACGCTCGTGACGCTGTTTTAGAAAAAGGCGGAGAAAAGAAAATCTCAATCTCTGCAGTTCGCAATAACGACATTATCAGGATACGAGTAGCAGATACCGGGACAGGGATTTCACCAGAAAACATGAAACAGATCTTTGAGCCATTCTTCACGACCAAGCAAGACAACGGTACCGGCCTCGGCTTGACGATTTCAAAGCAGATAGTTGAATCAATGCAAGGCCGCCTGACCGTGCGAAGCCAGCAGGGGAAGGGAACAGTCTTCACCATCTCCTTACCCTTGCGGGCAGGGAGAAAAAAGAAATCATCGCGCCGTCAGGATTGATCTCCCGATAGAATTACAATACTTTCCCTCCAGCAATCAAAATCCATCTTGAATCGAACAGATGGAACTTCAAAGACGATTTCACCCGTTGGGCAAACTCAGTCATAATTTTCCGATGGGCATTATATATAAAGGCTGCTCATTCTCGGACATGTTTAGAATTTTCTTTACTTTCTCATCCTCAAACGCACCCACAACGACGGTTCCGAGTTTCAGAGATACCGCCTGGAGATAAATATTCTGAGCAGCATGACCGACTTCCATATGAACATACCTGATACCTCTTTTGCTGTATTTTCTGGTAACCCTTTCGTAAACTGCAGCAAATACTATATCAATGGCTGCATCCTTCACCCAACTTTGTTCAAGAGCAGCGATTGCTAACTCTCTCCTTGCATCACCGTCTTTAATTTTTAGAAGTTCGTGCTGCTTGGGGAGATATTTATAGATGCCTTTCGAAAGTCCTTTAACTTCTCCGACCACCAGATACACCTCAAGCGGATAAAGGGCACCGGCAGAAGGAGCCGTCCTGAAACCGTTCGGATTTGTAATCCCCTGAGCCGACCAGAGAAGTTGCGATACTTCTGCAATTGTCAGCGGCTCGGCTTTATACTTCCTAACCGACCTTCTTTTGAGCAATGCTTGCTCGATTGAGACACCACTATTGTACCTCGGTGAGGGTAGTTTTATTTTTGAAGAATTGCTAACACTTTTTCCGTATTGTGTTTGCTCGTCAGACACAGATTTTGATACCGCAAAATATATCCCCACCAATGCCAATAGGGCAACGATTACCACAGAATATACCCGCTTCGTACCCACTGTTCATATCCAATCTCTACCGTTGATATATCGGCAGCTGGCGGTAACTGACGCTCAAGGCAAGCACCGCCATTGCAGTTGAATAGCAGGGGCCGGCACGGGCTTCGTTTGACGAACCTACTGGCCAGGACCCATCTTTCCGCTGGTACTTGAGCACCATTTCATACATACCCGGAGCATACTTCCGCCAATGTTCACCACCAAGTTGGAACATAGCCTGGGAAGTGTAATACAAACCGTAGTAGAAGAAGCTGCTGCCAAAACTTCTAACCGGATGTGCCAATATCCAATCTCCACCGGAAATGGATTCGATAGTCCTGTGCCTGCCGCAAAGTTCCAAACATAGTACAGCCGTTCCTGTTCGTGCTACTCCGGGGTTACCACCCGGGGTATATGCAAATCCTACACCACCTTTTACCCTCTTTTGTACCCTGCTGCAGCGACACCTCAAGACAAACCCGATAGCATCATCAATTGCCTTTTTGGGAATAGCAGCACCATTCCCCCTTGCTGATCTAAGTGACATCAATGCCCACCCAGTGCAGGAAATATCGCTATCGCGACTGGTGGGTTGATACCGCCACCCACCTTGATATGCCGAGGACTTCCTTATCTGCTGAGCAGTGAGTATCAACTTCAATGCCTTGCCGAGTACCTTCTCAAGCCGCTTTTGGCGCTTGGCATCGACC